>JAOUDF010000094.1 GCA_029859385.1 Nitrospirota bacterium | reverse complement strand
CCACCGAGAAAACCGGCCACCGCCCCCCGGTGCTGCTGGGTCAGCTTTATTATCTGGCGAACCTCCTTGATATACTCAAGGCCATGATGCTCCTTACGGGCTCTTTCAAGGTGCTCGTCAAGTTCATGGTACACCTGGAGTCCCAGCCACCCGATCACCAGAAACACGAGTACGCCGATGAGGGTAAACTTCTGCGCATAGCGCATACGGTTCATCAGTTTGATCGCTGGGGTAAACAATCCTTTCATCTGTTTTCTCCTTGTTTACGAGTGCTATAATAGGTGGTCATGGCTCGCTCTATGATCGTCGGGCAAACAAGCTGTCAAAAGACATGAAACTAGGACGACGTAGCCTGTATCGTCATCGCAAGGAATAAACTTTAATGGTATCCAACCTGCTTACAACCCTTGACGAGCTGCTCGCCAAAACTCGTGTACACAACGCTTTACAGCATTACCTACTCCGGACCGGCCGATGCCCTCCAAAAAGAATCAGGCAAAATTATCCGGCAAAATTAACTATTAAAAATCACCTCGCGGATTATCGGTTATCCGCGATATGCGGGATAGCGCTCATCCTCGTGGCAACACTGTCCCCTGCCTACTGCGAAGGTCAGGATATTCAGCCGGAGGTGTCCTTGCTGGTAGAGATATCTGGTTTTCGCAACGACCAGGGCAAGGCAAAAGTCTGCCTGTTCAACAATGAAAAGGGGTTCCCCCTCCGCCCCGAAGATGCCTATCAGGTTGTATTAGCAGATATTAGTGGGCAACGGTCGCGGGCGGAGTTTAAAAAAATGCCGCGGGGCGCCTATGCAGTCGGCGTGCTGCACGACGAAAACAGCAACGGCAGGATGGACACAAATACTTTGGGCATGCCAATGGAAGGAGTGGGGACATCAAACAACCCGAAGTCTTTCTTCGGGCCACCCGGTTTTGAGGATGCCCGGCTGACCGTTGACGGGGCCGATATGACCGTGCGGGTAATCATCCGTTATCCATAGATCGGAACGGCCGCGATCACCCCCGTAGCAATGAGCACAGCAGCCGAGACTCTTCTGAGCACTACACGCATGTCCGGTATTTCCATTCGTATCCGTTCCGATACAAACGCAAAGAAGCCGCCCGCAAGGATGAGCGGTGAAAGGATAAGCCCAGCGCCGTAAACAAATCCGTAGGCAGCGCCTGTCGTCACAGACCCGCTTTTGGCCGACAGCAAAAGCAGCGACGACAACGGCACGCAGGGGATAAGGCTGGTGAGGATGCCGAGGACAAAAAGGTGGGATTTCCTGCCTGACGCAGAGTGCATGAGACGTGAAAGCGGGTTTGGCTTGCAGCCTCCCTCCTTCCCCATAAAAAGAAGAACTCCCACCACTACCAGCGAGAGGCCGATGAACACCCTGACATCATGCTCGTTCTTCTTGATCAGCTCTTGCCCCAACATGGCAGCGGCCCCGCTCACCGCCGCATAGGTCGCCACTTTGCCGAAGACAAAGAACAGGGAGCTTCTCATTCCACCTTTAAAACCGCCGCCCACGCCCATCATATAGGGGGCGAGATAGGGCAGGCAGGTGAGGCTGCATGTGGTGAAACCGTAGACGGCGCCGATGAGGAAGAGGTTGATATATTCCATCAAGCGGCCGCGTGAAGTTCTCTGGCGATGAGAGCCGCCCCAAAGGCAGTTGTAATCTGCGGCACCTCCGGCACCACCACCGGCCGCATCAGCTCGTCTTCCAGCGCGGCCACCATCCCCTTGTTCATGGCCGGACCGCCGTCAAAGAAGACCACATCCTCGATGTTCACCCGGCTCGCCAGCCGCACAATCCGCTTGGCGATGGAGTAGTGGATGCCCGCGATGATCTCCCCCTTTCCGTGCCCGTGGGAAAGAAGCGAGATGATCTCGCTTTCGGCAAAGACGGTGCAGGTGGAATTGACCGGCAGCGGCGCATCGCCTGCCTCGAAGTGAAGCACCCCCAGCTCTTCGATGTCCACCTCGAGATTACGTGCCGCCACTTCGAGAAACCGACCCGTTCCCGCGGCACACTTGTCGTTCATCACCGATGTCTTGACGTGACCATCGTCGTCGAGGGCAATAACCTTCGAGTCCTGTCCGCCGATGTTGAGGATGGTACGGACTTTTCCATGCTTGTCGCCCAATCCTTTTGCCCCCCGGGCATTGGCGGTGATCTCGCTGATCGACTCGTCGGCGTCCTTGAACAGCTTGCGGCCGTAGCCGGTAGAGACGAGGTACGCCACGTCGTCCCGTGTAATGCCGTTCTTTTCCAGTAACGTATTCAGTGCCTCTACCGAGTTTTTGTGAAACGAACTGCCGGTGGGCGCGCAATACCAGCCAACCAGCAAGCCCGACTCATCCGCCAGCGCCGTCTTGATGGCCGTCGACCCGATATCGATCCCCGCAAAATATTTCATACGACAGCCCCCTTTCTCTTCCGCACCTTTATCGATTCCAGAAATGCCTCAATGCGCGTGGAGAGCTGCCCCGTGTCGTCGGGGCTGTAGTCGGTCTCGAGGTAGAGCATGGGGATGCCGTGCGACTCCAGCACCTTCCCGATGCGCCGCGATTCCATCTCGTAGAGCTGGCAGCCGGAGAATGCCTGGTAGATGACTCCATCGGCGGCAAAGGTTTTCGCCATCTCGATCAGCTTCCGCTCCCGGTCGGTGTTGGGCGAAAAATTGGGACAGGTGCAGGGTTTGAGGTACCGATCGGCCACTGCCGGGATCATGTCGTAGAGGTAGCTTTCGTCAGCGGCCACCATGTCATAGAGAAGCCTGTTGGAGGAGCAGGTCTCATCGGCCACGATCACCGCGCCAAGCTGCTCGACGAGGAGCGGCATCTTCATGTTGGGAAAGATTGACGGAGAGCCCGACATGATGATGCGGGGGCTGTTCGGCTTGCCAACGCTCTTGCCGGAAGCGATCCTCCCCTCCAGCTCGGTGTTGAGCCAGCCAAGGGCCTTTGTCCACTGGTCGATGTCATCGAAGAAATAGGTGTTGGCCACGATGAAGGCGTCCTTGCCCCAGATGAGCGGCTGTGGATGCTTGCGCAGGTTGTGGAACCGCCGGTACTGGGCCTGGGCCTCGCGCACCTTGCTGATGGCGGCCTTCATCCCCTTGCGGGTAATCTTCGTGCCGGTGGCCTTTTCCAGCGCCTTTGCGAACCGCTTCACCACCCGCTGCCAGTACTCCCTCGCCTCCTCGCTGTCCTTCGTCGGCGGCACCTCCAGCATGTAGAACTTGTCGCTGAACTCCCCCGATATCTCGCCGAACTTCCGCTTCTGGTCGCAGGTAGTGGGGTTGACGATCATCACCGAGTCGGGAATCATGTCGAGATAAATCTTCCCCAGGGTCGACTTGATGAGAGGGCACGATTTGGCCGGCATGAACTCGGCCCCCACCTGGTCCGAGGCGTAGGCCCCGGAGCAGAGGCGCACCGGCACCGCACCGGCGGCGTAGATGATCTCGTCGGGCACATGGATGCAGAGGGTGCCGACGATCTTCTTCCCGTCGGGCACGAACGGCTTCCCTTCCGTGTAGGCTCGCAGTTTGTCGTAGAAATAGCGCATCCCCTCCGGATTGTCGGGGAACTCCTCCTCGATCACCAAGAGGGCCTTCTTTGCCTCCATGGCATGGTGGACCTTTACCGTCTTCTGCATCCGGGCCAGACGGTCCTGGCCGGGCTGGTTCTTTGGTGTTTCGCTCATGACTTTTCTTCCTCACTATACTTCTGCTGCCGCTTGATGAACCCCTCGTCAGTGGAGGTATAGAGCGGCACGTTGAGAAACTTCACCTCCAGCGCCCCCTTCTCCGGGCAGGCGGCCACGCATTTGAAGCACATCATGCAGTCGTCCTTCACGATGTTCGTGCTCTCCACGTCGTCGGCAATGGCCTTTATCCGCACATCGCACGCCCGGTAGCAGTCGCCGCAGCGGGTGCATTTTGAACCATCTTTGGTGAGCCTGAGAAAGGCGAACTTGTTGCAGAGGTAGTGCAGCGCGCTCATGGGACAGAAGAAACAGAAGAACCGCTTCTTCACAAAGGCCCCAACGAAGAAGCCGCCGGTGACGATGAGCCCCAGCGTCGTCATTACCATCGAGGTCCTGGTGCTGAAGTCGATGTGAAACTGGCTTAAGTCGCCGGTAAAGACCGGAAGCACCGTCCGGCTGGGGCAGAGCTTGCAGAAGGCCACCGACAGGTCGGAAGAAAACTTGGGCAGGCCCAGCAGCGAGTTGCTCATCCCCAGCGGGATAAGCAGCAGAAGGACGAGAAGAATGTATTTGACCTTCTTCAGCTTCTCGAAGCCGCCTTCGCTGTAAGTAGAATAGGCGATGCCCATTTTCTGGCGAAGCTTCGTGATCCAGTCCTGCACCGTCCCCAGCGGACAGGCATAGCCGCACCATGCCTTGTTGAAGACCAGCAGCCACGCGAGAAACGTCAGGAACCCCGTGAGGATGCCCAGGCCCCGCCAACTGATGATCTGTCCCCACGGGATGTGGAACTGGTGCTGAATGGCGTAGACGTAACAGACGCCGGGCTTGCCGTCGGCGTTGAACGGGCACGAGAAGGTGGGCAGGCTGTTCCCCAGATCGATGTAGAGGTATCCGCCGTAGATGAAAAAGACGAAGGCAGCCAGCTGGAACCAGAACCGGAACCGCCCGACGTCGCCGTTGTTGAGAAAGGAACGGAGTTTGGACATAATTTCAATGTTCTCACAAGAGGTCGTCATTCCGACGAAAGTCGGAATCCAGTTTTTTATGGAATCTGCATAACCTCTGGATTCCGGCTTCCGCCGGAATGACACAAACACTAGGGTTCACACTTCTTGTGAAGCCATCATTCCTCTTTGAAGGTAATTTCCTTGAAGGGTTTCCTGCGCCGTGCCCTCTGCCACCACACTGCTCCGCCGGTGACGGTGAAAGCGAATACCGTCACCCCCATGCCGTATGCATAGGATTGGTACTCCTGCTTCGACGGGTAGTAGTTGCCCGCCAGGGTCGCCATATAATGGACCTTAGAATAGGCAACGCCGTTGTATTCTCCGCCTTCCGGCACGGTGAAATCCGCCACCGCCAGATAGCCGCTCTTCTCACGTCTCTTGAAAAACTCCCACTCAGGGTAGTAGTCGCGGATCATCTCGTAGGTGACATTACCCGACTCGTCGCATCGCTGGGTGTTGGTCCACCCCTTTTTCGTGGTGAGCTTCACCTGGGCATCCTTCACCGGCCGGCCGTTGTAAAGCACCGAGTACGTCACGTCGTCACCGCCGGAGATCAGCGTATGAAAGTTCTCGTCGGGAATACGCTGCCGCACGAGCTCCACCGGTTCATCCGGCAAGGTTTTCACCGGCATAAGGCCGCGCACATGGCCGTGCCCCTCGCCACAATTGTGTTTGAGCACCTCGGCCTTGGCGACCATTACATGCAGCGTATCGCCCTCAATCAGACGCTCGGTGAGGTAAACGTTGTAATACCCCTCCTGCGGCATCTCGAAGCGGATACCGTACCCCTTCTTCGTCGGGCCTATATCGGCATCTTTTACGCTGCCGTCAGGGAACTGGATCTTGACCTGAGGCGTCTCCGTGTTGGTTGTTTGCAAGTGCTTCGACCGCATGGGCTGAGTGCCGCCGCGAACGAAGAGCGTTTTTATGAACAGACCACCCTTGCCCATCTCCACCGGGCCGCCGTGCCCTTCATGATCGCCTCCCCTGCCGCCGCGCTTCTTCCCCGCTTCGCCACCGGGCGCCCCTCTCTTCATCGCTTCCGATGGAGGCCCGCCGTGTCCGCCGTGCTCGCCCCCGTCCATGGGAGGGGGCGAGTCGGAGAGCCACAGCAGCGTTGGACCTGCCGGGCGCGAGCCGCCTTCGCCGCGAGTCGCGCCGTGCTGATGCCGGGACGGTTCTTCAGCCTGGGCAGGCTTCGACAATTCGGCAGGCGGGCCGCCCCGGCGCTGGGAAAGGTCCCAGGCCTGCGACTGCCCCGCTGACAACAGGAGAAACACCGACAGCAGTGCTATATATTGTTTCCGCATGGAATCAACCTCAACCTTACGAGAGATTACCTAGAACGTAACCGTTATCCCCGCCGTCCATACCGTCCCCGGGTCCATCACGATGGAGATATCCTCGTTGTCGAAATCCCTGTCGCCATCGGAATCGTAGTAGCCGCGGGCCGTGGTGTAGTAGTCTTTATTGAATACATTGTCGGCCCGCACAAAGAACGACCAGGTGTTCTTGTCGGTCCTCTTCCACTCGTAGTTCGCCAGAAGGTTTACGGTGGTGTAGCCGTCGATCTTCACAAGGTTCATCTCGTCGGCGAAGTACGGCGACCTGGTGTCGGCCTCGGCCGTCAGGGTAAGCCCCGCCATCGGCTTTACGCGGGCTGCGACAAAGAGGCGGTGCTCAGGGACGCGGGGAATGTCGTTGCCGGAAAGGTCAAAGTGTGTCGCGGTCTGGCTTCCTCTGGGTCCCAGGATCAGGTAGAAATTGTCGTACTTGGTGAACTCGGCATCCATGTAGCTGTACGCGACATCGGCCGAAACCATCCGTTTCGGGTCGGTCTTGATCGAGAGTTCGAGGCCGCGGTTTCTTGTGCCGCCGACGTTCTGCCACTGCTCGTTACCCGGCGCCACCGTTGCCGTGGAATACTGCCCCGCCGACATGAGGATGAAGTCATCGCGGTCGATCTGGAATACCGTGGCGTCAACCTCGTAACCCACTCCCCACGCCTTGCCCTTGGTACGGAACCCCAACTCATAGTTATAGGCCTTTTCCGGCTTAAGCTCCGAATTGTTGGCCACGCCGCCGGTAGGAGAGATGGTCCCGGCATAAAGCTGATCGGCAGTGGGAACGCGGAAACCGGTGGAGACATTGGCGTATATGTCCCAGTTGCTCGCCACCGCGTAGTTGGCGCCCCCTCTCCACGACCAGACACGGAAGGTCTTGTCGCGATCGAATTGCTGCCCGGAGATATTGTTGTGATAGTCAAGAGCGATAATGTCGGCGCGGAGGTTTCCGGTAATGGTCAGCGGCTTCCATGGGGTGTATTTGACCTCACCGTAAATCGCCCGCATCTCTTCTACTATCTCGTTATTTTTGTATATGGTCCCGGCGGTATAGGTGGGAGGAGCCGGCCTGGTTCTGAAGTTGACGATATACTTGTCAAAGTTCTCGTAGGTGTTGTAACGGAGATCCAGGCCCAGCATCCCGGCCACCTTCTTGCTGCCCTTGCGCCACTCACCCTTGAATCCCTGTTGCGTCTGCTCATAGTCGGTAGAGGTGGTATATGCGTTGGGGTCGGTGACCGCCGCCCCGGTGGAAGAGTACCGCTGCGGCGAGTAGACATACTTGGTGTGGTCGGTAAACTGGTAGACGCTGAGCAGCAGGTCGCCAAAGGTCTTTGAATTGACGTTATACGTCAGGTTCAGTTTTTCCAGCTGCGCGTCGTACATCCGTGCATAATCCCGCCCTTCCTTGCTTTCAGGGTCAAGCTTGGCGGCACTTACGCCGGTGACCGTCCCGTGGCTGTCCTTGGTGCGGTTCGACTGCTCGAAACCGAAAGATATATCGCTGTTTTCGGTGAGATAGTAGGTGAACTTGCCGTTTACATAACGGGCATCATACTGGCCGTCGAAATAATAGGTATCCGACTCCCGGCTCGATGCCTGAATATGGGCGGAGAACTTGTCGTTTGCGTAACCCACCCGACCCAGCAGCTTACGGTAGTCAAAGCTTCCAAACTCGCTCTCCAGCTTGATCCCTGCCATCTTCGCACCGCGCTTGGTGGTGATGACCACCGCACCCGCAAGGGCATCTTCACCGAAGAGGTACGACGCGCCGCCTTTGATAACCTTGATTGACTGGATGTTGTCGAGGTCGATATTCACCCGGCCGGTACGCTCGAATACCGGCACACCATCGATAACAATAGCGACGCCGGGCTTTTCACCCATGAACCGCTGGTTTTCCACGCCGCGAAGCATTATCTTGAGTGAGTCACCGCTCTGCAGCTCGCCGGTAACACCGGGGATGGAGTTGATGATCTGCAGGATGTTCTCGGCATGGGCCTCGTCTACCTGCTTCCCGCTGATGACGTCGATCTTCGAGGGCTCCTGCCGCTTCGACTCGAAACGGTCGTCAATGGTAGTGGAGGTCACCACCACGTCTTCCAGTTCGGCTTCAGGAATCAGTTCCTCCGCCAGGGCCGGCGACGACAACGCCATCGCCGCGCACAATGCCACGGCTACCCTTTTGCCTGCCCGTTTCTCTCTTCGTACCGCCATGATCATGCCTGTTGCCTCCTCTGTAGTTCTGCAAGTAGTGCCCTTAGGTGGAGGGCAAGATTGCCATAAAGGAGTCAGGCTGTCTCACAAGGCTGCCAACGGATGTGACAAAAAAAGACGAAAAAAAGGCCGGTCGTTTCCGACCGGCCCAGAGCAATGGAGGATAACGCCTTGAGGTTATCCGTCAAATGACATCATCAACCTACCACGCTAGACATTATCTCTCCAACACCGTTACCTATCTGTGTGACAAACTGTTACGCCTCGCCGAATTCACGGCCGCGTTTGAAAACAAGCTCCTCCACCGACTCGGAGAATATTCGAAGACTCCCCTTGCCGATCTTGGTGCCCTGCAGATGCCCTTCGTTGACCCAGCGGTAGATAGTCCACCGGCTGGTGCCGAGGGCAGACGCGACCTCGTCGGGGCGCAGAAGTTTCTTCTTGAAAAGCTGCACGTCAAACCTCCTTATCAAATTTCAACTATCTGTCGGAAAATCAGGCAGGGAGGATTGACGGTGGATGATCTATTTCAGCGGCAATGAGAATTCTTCGCGCCGAAGGCTTGTTGGCGGGTGAAGGTCCGGCAATGATTGTGGTGGTGCGTTCCATAACGGATGGAATCGTATGCGGCGCGCCGTCGGCTGTTGATCCTGCATGGCTGTCGCCATGGGAATGACAACCGCAGTACAGGCTGGGCGCGTCGCTTGAATCGCAGTCGTGCCTGCCGCACATTTTAGAGGTATCGCACGCATCCGGCTTCTTGCTGCTTACGCCGGGGAGTCGACAGGAATCCTCCTTTTTCGCATGGAGATCGGCTTTGGCGGAAGATGCTTTTTTCGCCACGGAGAATGACGGGAAACTGACGTGCAGCGTCGGCGCAACGACGGATGAATGCCATGCCCCCGCCATGACCATGCCGTAGCAGACCGCCATAACCGCGATGAATGCGCCGAAGCGCGCCATGATTTTCTTAACGAGAGACCGCATCCCTACTCTTCCAACCTGAACACCACGTACTGTTTGATCAGCATTTTGACTGGTTTATCGCCCTTCATGGCAGGCTTGAACTTCCACTGCTTTACTGCCTTTACCGCCGATTCGTCGAAGTTATTGGAGCCGGACGACTTGATGACCGATACCTCCGCCACCGTCCCGTCCGCCCTGACCACGAACTTCACTCCCACTTTTCCTTCGATCTCATTTCTGCGCTCAAAGATCGGATAGAAGGGTTCGACTTTGTGTACCAGAACTGCGGTAACTATGCCGGCAGCTCCTTTTTCATATATCTCAGGCTCAGCCGGAGCGGGAGCAGACG
>JAOUDF010000336.1 GCA_029859385.1 Nitrospirota bacterium | reverse complement strand
CGTGACGGCGGCAAGAATACTGTCGGAAGAAAGGAGTCCGGTCACCGTTACCGTAGGGCCAAAGAGGCGGTTCTCCACCGGCACGACGACCAATTCGATACCTGTCGCCTCCGAGAGCCTTTTTGCCGCCTTCTTCAACCACGGCGCAAAAGAGATGCCCGTCGGCAGCGCGACCCGCATCTTCCGTGAAGCCTGGATGGTACACCCTTTCAGTGTAGCATCAAATTCCTTTTCGAACAGCGGCACCAGCCCCACGCCGTTTTCCAGCTGCGGGAGCTCTTCGTAGTACGCCAGCGGCGGAAACTCCCCACCGGCCTTGATAAAAAATTCGTCGGACGGGTAGACCAGCGTCTCGCCAAACTCCCTCCGAAACCGCTTCTGATAGCGCTCCACCAGCTTCAGTATCTTCCCAGCATAGGGGGGCGTTATCGGCTTGATGGCGTGCTTCCCCTCCCTGAACCAGGTGAGCCCCACGGGGACCACTGCAATGGAGCGCACCGCGGGCCAGAGTCCGGCCAGGTCCTCGATGGTCTTCTTGAGGTGCTCCCCGTCGTTGATCCCCGGGCAGAGAACAATTTGAGTATGGAGCGCAACACCGTGGTCCACCAGAAACCGCATCTCCTCGACCACATCGGGGGCCTTGGGGTTCTGCAGGATAAACCGGCGGAGTTCCGGGTCGGTGGCATGCACCGATATATAGAGCGGGCTCAGGTGCTGATCCGCAATCCTGGCCTTGTCGGCCTTCGTCAGGTTGGTGAGGGTGACGTAGCTGCCGTGGAGAAAGGAGAAGCGGTAATCCTCATCCCGGATATAGAGGGTCTTGCGGAGCCCCGGTGCCATCTGGTCAACGAAGCAGAAGACGCATTTGTTGGGGCAGCGCTTTATCTTCAGCGGCGGGAGCTCTACCCCAAGAGGTTCCCCCTCGTCTTTTTCAATATCGAGGGACCAGCGCTCGCCGTTGGCCTTTTCCACTTCGACGATGATATCGGGCTCGTGGCACCAGTAATGAAAATCGATGACGTCCCGAAGTTCATGCCCGTTTATGGAGAGCACTCGGTCACCGCGCTCCAGCCCTGTCTCGGCGGCAATGCTGCCCCTGTGCACCTTCACTATCTCAAGACTTGTTGCGGCCGCCCCATGAATCTGCTTCATAAACTCCTAGTCTCCCCGGTATGCATGGGATGTCCGGTAATATTCCACGCCGTGCCGCAACAGCACATTGGCGGCGGCAGCCACGGGAACGGCGATCAGGATGCCGAGAAAACCCATGAGCGACCCGCCGATCATCACTGCCAGAATAACGGCGACAGGATGAAGTCCTACCTTCTCCCCGACGATCTTCGGCGAGATCACCGTCCCCTCAAGGGCCTGGACGACGACAAAGACGACGACAACCATTGCCGGATGAAAGATATCCCCGAACTTGACCACCGCCATGATGACAGCCGCGGCCATACCCACCATGAGACCCAGATAGGGGACGAAGCTGATGAGCCCCGATACAAGGCCTATGAGGAGGGCGAGGTCGATCCCCACCAGCATCAACCCTCCGCTGTAGAGAATGCCGAGGATCAGGCAGACGGCAAGCTGCCCCCTTACAAAGGATGACAGCACTTCGTCGATCTCGGACAGGAGGGTGGTCGTGCGGTGCAGCCTGTGGCGGGGGATGAGCGAATAAACCCCATCTTTCACAGCATGAAAATCCTTGAGCAGATAGAAGGTCATCACCGGTATGATCAGCAGGTTAAGGAGCACCATGACCAGCCCCAGGGTCCCGGACATCCCTTGGAAAACGGTCTTGGCAACGGCAGGGATAATGTCGGGGGACACCCCCTTTATCCGCTCCACGAGGAAGTCCGCCAAACCGGTCCCGGTATGGGGAATGCTTACCCCGAACCGCTCCAGCAATGGAATGACAAGACCTTTAACCTGTTCGAGGTAAAGGGGGGCATTTTCCACCAGCACCCCGACCTCTCTCTGCATGGCCGGGACCAGAAAGGCAAGGGCAATGGCAATAACCAGAAGCAGCGAAAGGAGAAGCAGCCAGATGCCCGTGATGCGCCCTATCCTTCGGCGCTCCATAAAATCGAGGAGCGGGTTGAGCAGATAGGCAAACCCCAGGGACAGGGCAAAGGGGAGGACAACATCTTTAAGCTTGAAGAGGAGGAAGATACAGACTGCTGCTCCAAGCCAGAGGAAAAACTCCCTTATGGTAATGTCAGCAATTCTTCTGTTCATCCTGCCTCCTGGCGAGGTTTCCTGCCATCTTGAACCCTACAGTAATATAGTGAATGCCCGATGCTACCGTAAAAACCGCCGTCACCAATGCCATGACCCCTGTCCACG
>JAOUDF010000335.1 GCA_029859385.1 Nitrospirota bacterium | reverse complement strand
GCAAATTTAAATACAACGTCGACATTGCTGCTGTTTCTCTTTATTGTCACTTATACGAGCGGTAAAATAAATTTGAAGAAACCAGCAAAATGAAAATTCGCCCGATTTATTTCGCAACGGTCGTTGCGGCGCTACTTTCAATCCACGTACCGTGGTCGTCGGCGTCGGCCTCAGACGTTGCACCAGGGTCAGAAGCCGCGCAAACCGATCAAGGCACCGCTCCGCATAATTTTGACGCCTCCGCGCCTACGGCCCCCCTTCAAACGGCCCAGGACGCGCCGGCAGACGCCTCCGGCGGCATGACGGACGAAAACCCGCCCGCTACAACCCAAAAGCCCGAAACCGCGATTGATCGAATCCTTGACGAGCCCGCAAAAGAAGAAGCTCAAAGCCCCGAAGAAATAGAAGCGTACGCCCAGAAGACCTTAGGCGAAGTCATAACTGCGTTTTCTACTGGAAACTTCGACACCGTACTCGACAAGGCCCCGGGCGTAATAGAGGCTAAACCAGAACTTTCGGAAAAACTCTCGCCTCTGCTTGCATACGCCTACTTCAAAAAAGGATACGCCGACCGCGCCCTCGCATCCTTAAAAGACACCGATCTATACTCGAAGCTTTTAAGGGCGGCAATAACCAAAACGCCGATTGTGCCCGAAGGCAGCAAGGATGAGGTGCTCGGCGCCGCCGTCTACGTCGTTGATATCGGAGTTCCGAAATCGAGCTCCGACATAGAGGGCATAGCCTACAACAAGGCCCTTGCCAAGGTGATGAAGGAAGCCTTCGTGTCCATAACAAATAACCCGGGAAGGCGGGCCATAGATGCCTTCGACGAAAAGATAATGCCCGATGCGCGCAAATACTACCTCGGCCATTATACGCTTGCCCAGGAGCAGTCAGGCAACAATTATTCTTTCCAGATCGCCATCTTCATAGACGAAACACGCCTTAAAAACGCGCTAGACGGACAAAAAATTTCCGGCATCGCCGGAGAAGAACACACCCTAAAGACGGCCCTGATCAACAAAAAGGGCGGCGAGACGATAAAAAAGACGCTCTTGAAAGACCTTTTGAACTCCGGGTTTACGGTTGAAGACATAGGCTCGGGAGATATTTCTCCGGAATACAACGCAAGGCTGAAGGGCTCGCTGCTCGTGCAGATAAACGAAGAGACGCACGTAAACGGCAAGCTGATGAACTCGAACTTCAAGATAATAAAGGGCACCCTCGTCTTTACCATACTGAACGGGAACAACGGGCTTGTGATAGACAGGCTGGAAAAAACAGAGACCATTACAAGCCTGAACGAAGAGGCCGGGGGCCGGGCGGTAATGGAAAAAGCGTACGGCAGCATGCTGAAACCGTTAAAGGACGCCATCTCCGGCATAGAGGCGCGCATGGGCAAGGAGATAGCCTCCGGGCTGCTGCCGTCCATAGAGGCCTCGTTCTCCGACGCCAAAGAGGTCTTCTCGAACATCTATAAGTCTTACGCGACGGAGCCCATCGGCAAGGTCGTCGTTAAGAACAACACGAATAACGCCTACGAGGGCGTTAAGATGAGCTTTATGATAAAGGAATACATGGACTATCCGGTCGAGGCCTCGATAGACCGGCTCGGGCCGAAGGAATCGAAGGGCGTACCGGTAAAGCCGGTCTTCAGCAACAGACTGCTCGACCTGACGGACAAAACGCTGGTGCAATCCGAGGTCTCGATTCATTATACCGACGCCGGGGCCGAAAGGACCATCAGCATGCGCCAGCCGATTCAGGTCTACGAAAAACAGGCGCTCGTATGGGACGACAAGGGCAAGATCGCGTCCTTCATGACCTACAAAGACCCGGTCGTGCTGAACTTCGCCACCAAGGCGGTGCGCGAATACAACTATCCGAACCTCAATCTTTCTATCGTCATGGCACGGGCGGTCTTTGCGGGCATGGGGGTACTGGGGATAAAATACGTGCCAGACCCCACCCCGTATTCCACCGTTGCAAACGTAACGTCGATAGTGGACCGCGTCCAATACCCGCGCCAGACCCTTGCAAGGAAGGCAGGCGACTGCGACGACCTTGTAAGCCTCTTCGGGGCGTCCCTTGAATCGGTAGGCGTAAAGACGATGCCAATAGAGGCCCCGGCGCATATCTTCATAATGTTTGACACAGGCATCGCCGCCGACGACGCGGGCGAAGCCGGCTTCAGGCCCGACATGTTCGTCATAGAAGACAACAGGCTCTGGATACCCTTCGAGACCACGCTCGTGGGCCAACCCTTCTATCTGGCCTGGGAAAAGGGCGTGGAGAACTACAAGAAGTGGAAGGGCAAGATCAAGTTCATAGACCCGAGAAAGGCATGGGC
>JAOUDF010000093.1 GCA_029859385.1 Nitrospirota bacterium | reverse complement strand
TGAGGGGAATATTGAGCAGGTCATCATGAACCTGGTGGTGAATGCCCGGGATGCCATGCCTCACGGTGGGGCCATAACTATCAGGACCGACAACATGGTGCTCGATGAAGAGGCGTGCCGGAACAGGCTGGGCACCAAGCCGGGCAAGTATATCTGTATGGCCGTAAGCGACACCGGCTCAGGCATGAGCGAGGAAATAAAAAAGAGAATATTCGAGCCGTTCTTTACCACCAAGGAGGTGGGCAAGGGCACCGGCCTCGGACTTGCGGTGGTCTACGGTATAATCAAAGAACATGAGGGCTATATCTATGCCGACAGCAAGCCCGGCGAAGGCACTGTTTTCACCATATATCTGCCGGCTGTTATTGGTGCCGGGAGTGAACAAAGGGGCGAGGTGGCTATGGCGCTTCCTGAGGGCGCCGGAAGAGGCCAGCGGATACTGCTGGTGGAGGACAGCCACGAAGTTCGCGAATTCGACGCATCTACCCTCAGGGAACATGGTTATGAGGTGCTGGAGGCGTCATGCTTTGTTGAAGCCATGGAGATATTCAACCGTGAGAACGGCTCTTTCGACCTTGTGTTGAGCGATGTCGGCCTGCCCGACCGTAACGGGTTGCAGCTTGTCGAGGAGGTTCGCGCGATCAGGCCGGGTATATGCGTGATGCTTTGCAGCGGCTATATGGACAACAAGTCCCAGTGGCCCCTCATCAAGGAACGGGATATCCCCTTCCTCCAGAAGCCGTTTACCGTTGAAACCCTTCTACGGGGCGTCAGGCAGGCGCTTGAGCGATGATGAAGTGCCGCCGGAGCTGCCCTCCGGGGTTTTAAGCGCCGATAGGGGCGCACTATCAACTTTTAAAACCCCGGCGGGCAACTCCGGCGACCTGGCGGGCGAAGTATTGACTTACGGCCGGCCCTGCTTTACATTCCCCTCTCATGACACATGCCCAAGCCGCCTCCCGCGTTGAAGTTCTCCGCCGGGAGCTCAACCGTCACAATTACCTTTACTACGTCCTTGACCGGCCCGAGATCTCCGATGCTGAGTACGATCGGCTCATGCGGGAGCTGGAGGGGCTGGAACAGCAGTTCCCCGACCTTGTCACGGCCGATTCACCCACCCAGCGGGTAGGGGCCGCGCCGCTGGAGGCCTTCGGGACGGTGACCCATACCATCCCCATGCTCTCCCTGAAGAATGCGATGAACGAGGAAGAGGCCCGGGCCTTTGACCAGCGGTCGAGGAAGTCTCTGGGCATTGCTGAGGATATCGAGTATGTGGCCGAACCCAAGCTCGACGGCCTCGCGGTAGAGCTGGTCTATGAAAACGGTCTCTTCGTAAAAGGTTCTACCCGGGGCGACGGCTACACCGGCGAAGACATCACCCAGAACCTGCGCACCATTCGCTCAATCCCCCTGTGTCTCGTACAAAAGGATTTGCTCCCCCTTCCCGACTACCTGGAGGTGCGGGGGGAGGTGATCCTGCCGCTGGATGATTTCGCGCGGCTCAACGGGGAGCGCGAGGTGTCCGGCGAGCCGCTTTTCGCCAATCCGCGAAACGCCGCAGCAGGCTCCCTTCGACAGCTCGACCCCAGGATTACGGCCAGAAGGCCGCTGGATATCTTCTGCTACGGCGTGGGGGCTGTGCGTGGCTGGGATTTCCGCGACCAGTGGGACATGCTGCACACGCTGCCCGACTGGGGGCTGAAGGTGAATCCGCTGATCCAGCGATGCCGCGATATCGACGAGGCGATTGCCTACTATCGTGAGATCGGCGGAAAACGGGACGGGCTGGCCTATGAGATTGACGGGGTGGTGCTCAAGGTCAACTCCTTCCGGCTTCAGGCAGAGCTGGGCGAGATCTCCCGCAGCCCGCAATGGGCCATCGCCTGCAAGTTCCCGCCGCGACAGGAAACGACAAAGCTCCTCGACATCATCGTGCAGGTGGGGCGCACCGGGGCCTTGACGCCGGTGGCGGTGCTCCAGCCGGTGCGGGTCAGCGGGGTGGAGGTGAGCCGGGCGACCCTGCACAACCCCGGTGAAGTGGCCCGCAAGGATGTGCGCATCGGCGACACGGTGGTGGTGCAGCGGGCAGGCGACGTGATCCCCGAGGTGGTGATGCCCGTAGTCGCAAAGCGGAGTGGCGCGGAGCGGGTCTTTGCCATGCCTGGGAATTGCCCCGCCTGCGGCGCCGAAGTGGACGGCTCCGAGGATATATGGCGCTGTACCGCAGGCATTTCGTGCCCTGCCCAGCGCAAGGAGGCCATACGCCACTTTGCCATGCGCACCGCCATGGATATCGACGGCCTGGGCGAAAAGATCGTGGAGCAGCTGGTGGAGAAGGGCTTGGTCAAAGACCCGGCAGACCTCTATGATCTTACAGTTGAGGACATCCTGACCCTGGAGCGGATGGCGGAGAAATCGGCGACCAACCTGAAGAACGCCATAGATAAAAGCCGCAACAGTACCCTGCCCCGGTTTCTCTTTGCCCTGGGCATCCGTCAGGTGGGGGAACATACGGCGAAGCTGCTGGCGGAGCATTTCGGCGGTATCGGGAAGATTGAGGAGGCCACCGAGGAGGAGCTGATGGCCGTCCGCGAGGTGGGGCCCGAGGTGGCCCGGAGCATCCACTCATTTTTTCGGCAGGAGAAAAACCTGCATGTTGTCCGGCGGCTGGAGGCGGCCGTCCGGCTTGAAGCGATAGCGCCGAAAGGGGAAGGGATATTTTCGGGGCTCACCTTTGTCTTTACCGGCACCCTGCCGACCCTCTCCCGCGATGAGGCAAAGCGGCTGGTAGAGACGCGGGGCGGCCGTGCGGCCTCGTCGGTGAGCAAGAAGACCAGCTATGTGGTGGCGGGCGAAGAGGCGGGCTCGAAGCTCGATGATGCGCAACGTCTCGGGGTGATGGTGATAGATGAAGCGCGGTTTATGGAGATGGTCGGGGAGGGGGCGCAATGAGCAAGCCTGAATCGGCCGACGCCATCCTTGAAAGGATCCTCAAAAGTTACGGCCTGGACGGCAAGCTCCGCGAGTGGCGTGCGGTGCAGCTCTGGCCTGAAGTGGTGGGGGAGGCCATCGCCAAGCATACCCGCGCCGAGAAGGTATTCAGAAAGAAGCTCTATATCATCGTCGACTCTCCGGCCTGGAAACAGCAGCTCCATTTCCTCAAAAACGATATGGTGGCGAGGCTCAATGCCGCGGCGGGCGGGGATGTGGTGCGGGATATTCAGCTTACGGTGGGGAAGATTCAGGGTTGACGCAACCGATTGACTTTCCCGGTCGATCTGTTTACTATCCCTCTTCCGTTTTAACCCGTTTTAAGGAGGTAGCATCATGCCGGAAGGACAAAGCAAGTGGGAGCAGAGTTTCTTTGACGAGGCGCCGGTTATCCGTTTGAAGGACCCGCTGGCCTACGCCCTGGGGGCCATGGAGCCCGGTGGGGATTTTATCTTTACCTATGCCGACGCGGTCAAGATGGCCGGTCACTCGTGCGGTGCCGTTTCGGGCGCCTATATGATTACCTATCACGCCCTCAAGGCCCTCTATGGCGAAGAGACCCCGGTACGGGGCGAGGTACGCGTGGCGGTCATGGGCAAGCCCACCGACCTGGCTTATGGCCCCATGTCACAGGTAATTTCGCTGATTACCGGTGCGGCGGGCGAGACCGGTTTCAAGGGGCTCCGCGGCAATTTCCAGCGGTACAATCGTCTTATCTTCGACACGGAGCACTTTGAGTTCAACACCTTTATCTTCCAGAGGGTCGATAACGGCAAGACCGTGGCGATCTCCTACGACAACTCCAGCCTGCCGCAGGACCCGGCCATGGGGGCGCTGATGCCCAAGGTCATCATGGGGACGGCGAAGAAGGAGGAAAGGGATGCCTTCGTGAGCGGGTGGCAGGGGAATGTGCGGCGCGTACTGTGCGAGGGCGACAAGTACGGGCTTTTCACCATCCGCGAGGCGAGCTATCAGTTTCCTGCAGGGAGCTGACGCCGGAGTGCAATAAGAATAAAAGAAAAGAGCCGGTCGCGCATGCAGCGTGGCCGGCTCTTTTTATTATGATAACCGTACAAGAAGCTATGATGCTTTGCCTTTTTTCTGGGTATCCCTGCCGGCCCTGATATCGTTTGTTGCCCCCGTTGCATGAGTAGCATATACATCCGCTCCTCTTTCGATGAGGAGTTCCACATCCTGCCAGGGGGTGCGGCTGCCAAGGATTGCCACGATCAGATGGGCGCCGTCTTTCGTTACTTCACCGACATAGCAGTGACGGGCCGCTCTCGTATAGCCGGTCTTGCCGGCCCCTGCGCCTTCTTCCTTCCAGAGCAGCCGGTTGTGATTCTTTATCCTTACGGGGCGGCGGTTGTCCATGTCGAGCATATATTCTCTGGTCAGCGCGACTTCCTTGAATGCGGGTTTCTGAATGGCGTACCGGAGCATCAGGGCAAGGTCATAAGCGGTGGTGTACTGTCCTCTCGCCGTCAGGCCGTGGGGGTTGACAAAATTGCTGTCAAAGGCGCCGATGGCCCGAGCCTTGGCATTCATCATGGCGGCAAATTGCTTGATTGATCCACCGATATTCTCGGCCAATACCACTGCGGAATCGTTCGCTGATTTGAGCAGCAGAGCGTAGATAAGGTCCTTTACAGGCAGCTCGTCACCGGGTCGGAGGTTTATGCGGGAGGCTTGCGTGCCGGCGGCTCGTTCACTGACGGAGCAGACTTGCGACATGGAGGCATATTCAAGAGCGACAATGCCTGTGAGGACCTTGGTGGTGCTGGCGGGTTGGAGCTTCAGGTGCGGATTTTTGGCCCAGAGTACTTCGCCGTTGTCGGCATTTACGATAATAGCAGCCTTTGCCGTGACCGGTATGTTATATGCGCCGGCAGCTACTGGAAGGGAGAGAGACAATGCAAGGAAAAACCTGATCATGAACTTCATGAAGTCCTCCGTCCGTTTGGCAAGGGCGATAACGCTTGTTCCATATGAGCATTAATTGGCTTAATCCGCGACCCGGGAGATTTTATAGCAAATCACGGCGGTAAAGCCAAGCATAAATCGAGGGTTCTTCGGGCGCTAATTAAATCTATCGGCATGAATGCGGTTTTGTTTAGTGCAATCACCATGTCGATAAAATAATTTGAAAAACAGCCTGCTGTTTGCTATAGATAATAAGCTGAAGATTTATCGGTAAATAACTTATTTCAACCTGCCATGACCCTGAGAACCCGCCTTTTCAGCCTCCTCTTTGTTATCGCTGCCGTCCTTACGGTGGTGGTAACTATGCATCTTCTGGAATTTTACAATCTCAAGGACGATTCCACCGCCATGAACCTGGCGGGCAGCATGAGGTACAGGGCCAACCGGGTTGTTATTCTGGTCCATGATTATCTCGATACAGAGTCGGTCGACGAAAAAACGGCAATCCGTCGGGAAATCGATGGCGAAGTTGCCTTGGTGGAGCAGATAGTGGAAGGATTGAGGCATGGCGATCTTGAGCTGGGCCTCCATCAGGCGTCCACTACGTCAGCGTCTTTCCTGAGGCAGCTGGATTCGGTCGAGGTCGGCTGGCAAAATTACAAGGCAAAGGTTTATCAGGAGATTGCTCTCCGCCATGCCAATGCGTCGATAACCGACCTCCGTCACCAGTGTGATGCTCTTGTCACGGAGATACACAAGGCTGTAGGGCTGCTGGAGCAGGCCCAGAAGGAGAAACTTCTGTCGGACCTGAAACTTGACGGCGTATCTCTCGGGATAGTAGTGGCGGCCTTCGCCGGGCTCATAGTCTTCACGAGAAAAAGGATATTGGCGCCCCTTCGCGAGGTCGACCATTTTGCCGTCCGCCTTGGCGGCGGCGACCTCGATGCCAGGATCGCATTTCCAGGCCTGCTTACGGGCCGTGATGAAATAGGCGCGCTGGCCCGAGCCCTCAACGACATGGCGGCGAAACTGAAAGACCTTTACTATACCCTCGATAGAAAGGTGCAGGAGAGGACCCAGGAGTTGACCGCGACGAATGAAGAGCTTATAGCGAGCCAGGAAGAACTGAGAGAAAATTATGTTCAACTGGAGCAGGCCATGCAACAACTCAAGGTGGCGCAAGAGGCTTTGATTCGGATGGAAAAGAGCAGCAGCATGGGGACCCTGGCAGCCGGAGTGGCCCACGAGATCAACAACCCGCTTTCCGGGATAATCGGCTATGCCGAAGGGTTGATCCGGGATATAGAAGCGGGGAGGTTTAATAATGAAAAGGCACTGAAGGCTCTGCAGAGAATATGCGATTCGGGATGGCGTTGCGCCCGCATAGTCTCAGCGCTCAAGTCATATGCCCGGCAGGGGGATGTGGTGATGGGCAGTGAAAATATTAATGACCTGCTGGAAGACGCCTTGCACCTTACCTCGGCGCAACTGAGAGAGAAAAACATTGAAGTAATCAAGGAGCTGAATGAGACGCTGAGTGCCAAGCCGGTGGTATGTGATGGCGGCAAGATGCGGCAGGTGATTGTGAGTCTTTTGATGAATGCGATGGAGGCTGTTCCCCCTCATAGCGGCAGAATCACCCTGCGAAGTAATGCGGTCAATGGCGGGGCGGTGGTAGAGATTGAAGACAACGGATGCGGCATGTCCAAAGATATATTGCCCAAGATTTTCGATCCCTTCTATACTACCAAGGAGGTAGGGCACGGGATGGGCCTTGGGCTTGCCATGTGCAAGGGGTATATTGATAGTCACCAGGGGAATATTGCGGTGAGCAGCGATGAGGGAAATGGGACGAGATTTACCATTACCATCCCGTTCCAGCAGAGTGGCAGTAGCAGTGCATCCTCCCATAATGGCGACGAGGCCAGCATGGGGCGGTATGATGATTCGACAGGCCCGACAGGGTACAGAGGTATTTGAAGAGAAGTCGTAAATCGCCTGGTTTGATAGCTAGAGAGCCGCCCGGAAGATGGCGATGATGTCGTCTTTGTAGAGCGGTCTCGGGTTCTCCAGAAAGTCCTTCCCCCTGCCGTAGAGCCGCAGTGCATCGTTCGCCATCTGTTCAAACCGTTCTTCGTTGATCCCCAGTGATCGCAGCGTCAGTTCGATCCCCAGGCCTTCCAGCCATTGCCTCATAACGGCAATGCTTTGTCGCGCCCCCTCCTCGGGAGTGGCGCCCGACAAATCCAGTCCAAAAACCCGTTCCCCAAGCTGTGTATACCGCTCAGGCCTCTTTGCACAGGTGTAGTCCATGAGGACGGGCAGCAGTATGGCGAGGCCGCGGCCGTGACTTATGTCGTAGTGGCCGCTCAGGGAATGCTCGATCCCGTGCAGTGGAAAGCTTCCCATCCGGCCTGATTCTGGAATACCCGACAAGGCGAGGGTGCTGGCCCACGACAGGTTGGCCCTGGCCGACAGGTCGCCTCCATTCCGCACTGCTTTCGGAGTTTCTTCTATCACTACCCGGGCGATCGACTCGGTGATGCGGTCCTGGATGGGGGATTCGTTGTTGCCGGTAAAGTAGCTCTCCAGTAAATGACAGAGAATATCGACGCCGCCGTCAGCGGTGAGGTTTGGTGGAAGGCTTGCGGTGAGGGCCGGGTCGATGACGGCGGTCACGGGATAGAGCGGCTTACCGAAGATAACTCCCTTCTCTT
Source organism: Nitrospirota bacterium (assembly GCA_029859385.1). Lineage (GTDB taxonomy): Bacteria > Nitrospirota > JAOUDF01 > JAOUDF01 > JAOUDF01 > JAOUDF01. The sequence continues at coordinate 2,035 of JAOUDF010000093.1, read as the reverse complement.
TCGTAGCCTCATTGGTAATCACCGCGCCCGAATTGGCTTCGGATCCTGTCGCGGCAATTGTCGGCACGGTTATGATCGGCAGGGCCGAGGATAATGGTCTCATAATGCCCGGCCCTTTTCGAACATAGTCCCACACCGATCCGCCCGATGCCGCTACTAGGGCGATCCCCTTGGCGGCGTCCATGGCGCTTCCCCCGCCCAGGGCGACAACTGCGCCACACTTTTCCGCGCCGGCTATTGCCGCCCCTTCATCGATGGTATGGGCGCGAGGGTTCGGCTCGATCCGGTCGAAAATGACGACCTCGACCTTCGCCCTCTCCAGCAGTTGCAAAGCCTTATCCAGCAAACCTAGCTGCCGCACCGAGCCACGGCCGGTAACCAGGATGACTTTTTGGGCAACGCGCGCCGTCTCGGCCGCGAATTTAGAGAATGAGCCATTGCCGAAGATGATGCGCGTGGGAAGATGAAATTCGAAGTTATCCATTGAGGCTTTTCACCATATTGAGGAAAAAGAGAAAGAACGAGAACATCACCAGCGCCCCGCACATCCATACCGACATCTGCTGAAAGGCCGAACCGGGCGTCGGCTGCTTGGCCAGGGCCATCCGGTTTTTCCACGAGCGATAGATATACATGGAACCGGCCATGCCGATGAGCCCCAGGTTTCCCGCCCAGAACTGGATGACCGCCAGCGTCTCGCTGTAGAGCCGGGCACCGGATGATTTAAGGAGAAAGGCATAGGCCAGGAAGAAGACCATGTTGGAGACCCATCCTACCAGGTTGATATGGGCGTGGGCCGGGGTAGCCGACATGAGGCGGCCCCGCCGGAAGGCCATCAGCATCCCCAGAAACGACCCGGCCAGCAGATAGATCATCGATGCGCAGAGATAGGGTTTGAGAAACGGTTCCACGTCAGCTTCCTCCGGATACGCTTTTTACGATGTTGAAGACAAAGATGAACGATGAAAAGGCTTGCACCGCGCCGAATACCCAGATGCCCCAGACAGGAATCGGACTCTTGGGCCAGCGGCTGCCGAACCAGAAGGCAGCCATCCCCACCATTCCGAGGATGGCGAGCCAGTAGTGTACATTTACCAGCAGCGGGCTGTAGAGGCGGTAGCCGTAGATGTTAAAGACAGCGAAGTAGGCAAGACCGCACAGCGACAGGTTCACCCAGCCCAGCAGGTTGAAATGGGTGTGGGTGGGCACCAGCCGCAGCACCCATTCCCGGCGCTTTAAGGCCATGAGCATGCCGAAGGCCGGTCCCGCGACGAGAAAGCCAACGGCGGTGTAAACGAAGCGAAGATAGAAGTCGGGCTGTTCCATGCGGGTAAAACTAATGAGTCGGGTCGAGATTGTCAAACGGTTTATTGGAGTTTCCGCACCACATCCCAGGAAATGAATGATGACAGCGGATTGCTATCCCCGAAAAAAAAGATGGTCTGGAGCTTTATGGTTCCAGACCATCCTGTTATTTTGTAGTAATCCGCCAGACTGCCTTTACTCGTGCTCGTCCAGGAATTCTACCTCGCCGGTACCCAGCATATACTCAGCCACGACGATCTTGATCTCGCCCTCGTGCTCCATGTGAGCCAGCACCTTGCTCTTCTTCACCAGGTCGGCGGCGGTCTTGTGCGCGTTTGCCTGCACGCAGGCATTGACAAACTCGTCACCGGTGGCGGTCGAGGTCTTCTGCACTTCCTTTACCGCGGGAGCAATATTCTTGAGGATGGCGCCGATATTGCCAGGCGCATGTCCACCGGTGTCGATGGCGGCCTTGACCGCACCACACTTCTCATGCCCCAATACCACGATCAGCTTGGTGTGCAGGTGCTCCGCAGCGTATTCTATGCTGCCCAGTTCCACCGGCTCCACTACGTTGCCTGCCACGCGGATGACGAACAGATCACCAAGCCCCTGGTCAAAGACATGCTCGGGCGGAACGCGGGAGTCGGAACAGCTGACGATGATGGCGAAAGGGTGCTGCCCTGCTGCCAGCTCATGACGTCTCGCATCACTCAGGTCGGCGGTCTTG
>JAOUDF010000334.1 GCA_029859385.1 Nitrospirota bacterium | reverse complement strand
GGAGGCTTAGAGATGGCAAAGCAGAAGTTTGAGCGGACGAAGCCGCATGTGAACGTAGGAACGATTGGTCACGTAGACCATGGTAAGACGACGCTGACGGCGGCGATTACGCGAGTAATGGCGAGCAGGGGCGGCGCTGAGTTCATGGCGTACGACCAGATCGACAAGGCGCCTGAGGAGCGGGAGCGCGGTATTACCATTGCGACAGCGCACGTTGAGTACCAGACGGACGCACGTCACTATGCGCACGTCGACTGCCCCGGCCATGCCGACTACGTAAAGAACATGATCACCGGTGCGGCGCAGATGGACGGCGCGATCCTGGTGGTAAGCGCGGCCGACGGCCCGATGCCGCAGACCCGCGAGCACATCCTGCTTGCCCGTCAGGTCGGCGTACCGTACCTGACCGTGTTCATGAACAAGGTCGACATGGTGGACGACCCCGAGCTTCTGGACCTTGTAGAGCTTGAGGTACGCGAGCTTCTGTCGAAGTACGAGTTCCCCGGCGACGATATTCCGATCACCAAGGGAAGCGCGCTGAAGGCACTGAACTGCGGTTGCGGCAAGGATGGCTGCGAGGCCTGCCAGCCGATCCTGGACCTGATGAAGGCGATCGACAGCTACATTCCGACCCCTGAGCGCCCCATCGACAAGGCGTTCCTGATGCCGATCGAAGACGTGTTCACCATCTCGGGCCGTGGTACCGTTGTAACCGGCCGTGTGGAGCGCGGAATCGTGAAGGTTGGCGACGAAATCGAGATCGTCGGTCTCCGTGACACGCAGAAGACGACCGTAACCGGCGTAGAGATGTTCCGCAAGCTGCTCGACGAGGGCCGTGCGGGCGACAACGTGGGTGTACTGCTTCGCGGTACAAAGAAAGAGGATGTAGAGCGCGGCATGGTACTGTGCAAGCCGAAGAGCATCACCCCCCACACGAAGTTCAAGGGTGAAGTGTACGTACTGACGAAGGAAGAGGGCGGCCGTCATACGCCGTTCTTCAACGGGTACCGTCCGCAGTTTTACTTCCGTACGACGGACGTTACCGGCGTGGTAACGCTTCCCGAGGGAACCGAGATGGTAATGCCCGGCGACAACGTGAGCGTATCAGCAGAACTGATCACGCCCATCGCGATGGAAGAGGGACTCCGGTTCGCCATCCGTGAGGGTGGTCGCACCATAGGCGCCGGCGTTGTCAGCACGGTTGTGGCGTAAATCCGCCTTAAACGGCAATCGCACTTGAGGATATAGCGAAGTGAATCAGAAAATAAGAATAAGGCTCAATGCCTATGATCATCGTCTCCTGGACCAATCGGTGACGGAAATAGTTGATACTGCGAAGAGGACCGGCGCCAAGGTCGCCGGGCCGATACCGCTGCCGACGAAGATCAACCGTTATACGGTCCTTCGCTCCCCGCACGTAGACAAAAAGTCTCGTGAGCAGTTTGAGATGCGGACACACAAGAGGCTGCTGGATATCCTCGAGCCGACTCCGCAGACCGTGGAAGCGTTGATGAAGCTCGACCTGTCGGCGGGTGTTGACGTAGAGATTAAGCTCTAGTTTGATGTTGGCTTACGGACGAGGAAAATAAAATGGTTAAAGGAATAATCGGGAAGAAGATTGGGATGACCAACATCTTCACCGCTGAAGGCCAGTTGGTGCCGGTGACGGTGGTAGAAGCCGGCCCTTGCCGCGTGGTCCAGATCAAGGATGCGGCGAAAGACGGTTACAACGCTGTGCAGCTTGGCTTTGTCGACAGGAAGGAACAGCGGGTGGTCAAGCCCCAGCTGGGTCACTTCAAGAAGGCCGGTGTTCAGCCGAGCATGTATCTCCGCGAGGTCAGGGATTTTGGCGGAGAGGTGAAGGTTGGCGACACGGTCACCAGTGAGATCTTCCAGGCAGGCGATGCGATTGAGGTTGTCGGCGTGTCGAAGGGTAAAGGTTTCGCCGGCGTTATGAAGCGTCATGGGTTTGGCGGCGGTGCCGAGAGCCACGGTTCGATGTTCAACCGCGCTCCCGGTTCTATCGGCAGCAGTGCCTACCCCTCAAGGGTATGGGCCGGCAAGAAGCTTCCCGGACATCTTGGCTCCAACCAGGTTACCGTCAGGGGACTCAAGGTTGTAGCGGTTGAGGCTGAAAAGAACCTGCTCCTTATCAAGGGTGCGTTGCCTGGTGCAACGGGCAGCCTGGTGATTATACGTACCAGGGCATAGTTGCCCGGTAGCCAGCATAGAATAGAGGATACAATGGAACTGAAGGTACTGGATAAAAAAGGAAAGGCAGGCAAGGCGATCACGGTGTCGGATGAACTCTTCGCCGTACCTGTCAAGGCGCACCTTGTTCATGAGTCGGTAGTATGCCAT
>JAOUDF010000333.1 GCA_029859385.1 Nitrospirota bacterium | reverse complement strand
CAGCACTGGCCGCAGGGTTGCAAAGAAAGTCAATGGGGTTGTTACAAAGGCGTGGCTGTATCAGGGGGCACTGATGCCCGTTGCCGAGCTTGATGCAAACGGCAATGTTGTAAGCAGGTTCGTCGGCGCAGGCGGCAACGTGCCTGAGTACATGATAAGCAATGGCGTAACGTACCGGATAGTTACAGATCATCTTGGCTCAGTTCGCATGGTCGTAAACACCGCAACCGGCGCGGTTATGCAAGAGATGCGCTATGATGAATTTGGCGTAGTATTGCTCGATACGAATCCCGGCTTCACGCCATTCGGGTTTGCAGGCGGCATTTACGACACTGATACGAAGTTAACCCGTTTTGGTGCTCGTGACTATGACGCTGAAACCGGACGTTGGACTTCCAAAGACCCGATAGGTTTCAGCGGCGGAGATACAAACCTCTATGGCTACGTGCTCCAAGACCCGGTGAATTATTTTGACCCAACGGGGAAAAGTGGCATTGAAACTATTGTAAGCCTTATAGGCTCGTTACTTGCTTATGATGCTAAGGAAATTTTTAGACCTTACGTGGCAAAATGTATTACAGATGAACATGGGCAACAAATCGTTCTTGCTGGGTTTGCTGGTTTTGTTAAAGGGGCGGTTGTTGGTGGGGTTGCTCTTGGTATAATTGCTGGTCCAGCTGCTATTGTTCCTGGCGCAGTAGCGGTTGGCATGATCAATGCTTCCGTTTCTATGGCATATGAAGTAATCAAAATCCCATTGTATGATTTTGGAAAATCTATTCTGAAAATGAAAAAAAAGGTTTTGGCGAAGAATTTATTTATTGGAGAAGCCAGTTTGTGAAAAACAAAAAAAAATTTATGAAAATTTTCCTTTTTGTTTTTTTATTGTCAGTATTAATTGATATACTACTTGGTCTATCAAAGAAGACTTTTTTTGATATTATAGTGGTAAATCTTATCAGTTCGTTTTTAACTACAATTTTTATTGGTTTTTATGTCAGGAAAATTCATAAGTCAAAAAAGTCGGGATGATTTCCCTCAAAAAAAGAATAATTAGGGACAGCGACCTATTTACAATTCGTTCGGCTCTCTTGTGAAAGTCGTGCTTCCGGATAATACTGTTTTGCAGTATATTACTGACAGCACTGGCCGCAAGGTTGCAAAGAAAATAAACGGCGTAATAACAAAGGTGTGGCTCTACGAGGGGAGCTTGAGGCCGGTGGCCGAGCTTGACGCAACAGGCGCGATCACAGCACGGTATGTTTACGGCACTGGCGTCAACGTGCCTGAGTATATGATAAAAGACGGGATAGCGTACAGCCTGGTAGGTCGGGTTAGCTTGGCATTTAAAGCGTAACCCGGCTATAAAAATATTCCCCTACGCTAATTTGGGAACCTCTGATTTATTAGGATTTTTCACCGAAATCAAACAAGTGCAATAATTAGAAGCAGAGCATATACGCTGATACGTGAGCATTTTCATTTTCGCCCTGACAAAGTATCCGGGGAAAAAGACAATAAATCAGCTCAAATCCAGCACGCTCAACTTGCTTGCCACAAGCGCGGCTATCTCGGAAAATACCTTTGCGTGCTCTCCGTCAGGCACCGCCTCGACCACCGGCACACCGCTGTCGCCTCCCTCTCTTATCGCAACGTCCAGGGGCAACTTGCCAAGTAGCGGGGTATTGTACCTCTTGCCCGTCTTTTCCGCCCCGCCCTGGCTGAAGATCTCGGTCGTGCCGGAACAGTGCGGGCAGACGAAATAGCTCATATTCTCCACTATGCCGATTATCGGAACCTTAAGCTCCTCGAACATCTTTATGGCCCTTCTTGCGTCTATCAGCGCGACGTCCTGCGGCGTGGTTACGATGACCGAGCCGGTTATCGGGATGGTCTGCGCAAGCGTCAACTGAACGTCGCCGGTGCCGGGAGGCAGGTCTATTACAAGATAATCCAGCTCCCCGTACTCAACGCCCGTAAGAAACTGCTTAACGAGCTGCATGACCATGGGGCCGCGCCATATTAAAGGGGTCTCCTCGTCCAGCATGAAGCCCACGGATACGAGCTTGACGCCGAACTTTTCAAGTGGTATGAGCTTTTCGCCGGCCGTGGCTTCAAGGGGCTGATGAAGCCCGGTCATCGTAGGAAGCGACGGCCCGAATACGTCCGCGTCGAGTACGCCCACGGACGCGCCGCACTTTGCAAGGCTCAATGCAAGGTTTATAGCAACGGTCGATTTACCGACCCCGCCCTTGCCCGAGGCTACGGCTATCGTATTCTTAACTCCGGGTATCGAGGCCTTATCGGGCAGCCCCTTTGATCTGGGCACGTTCGCGCTCGTGTTTACGACAACTTCCTTGAC
>JAOUDF010000092.1 GCA_029859385.1 Nitrospirota bacterium | reverse complement strand
TACGACGGACGTTACCGGCGTGGTAACGCTTCCCGAGGGAACCGAGATGGTAATGCCCGGGGACAACGTGAGCGTATCAGCAGAACTGATCACGCCCATCGCGATGGAAGAGGGACTCCGGTTCGCCATCCGTGAGGGTGGTCGCACCATAGGCGCCGGCGTTGTCAGCACGGTTGTGGCGTAAGCGTAAAATTTCAAATTGCAGATTATGGATTGCAGATGTAAATCTGGAATCTGAGATATGAAATCTCAAGCTAAGGATATTCGAGATGAGAGACATAATTTTGCTGGCTTGCGGCACCTGCAAGCGCAAGAACTACTCAACCACAAAAAACAAGAAGAACACTCCGGGCAAGCTGGAAATCAGCAAGTTTTGCAATTCCTGCAGGACCCATACGGTTCACAAGGAGACCAAGGCCTAGCAGTATCTGGTCTGGGTAGGGTAACGCTACAGGGCAGTAGCTCGAATTGGTTAGAGCACCGGACTCCAAATCCGGGGGTTGGGGGTTCGAGTCCCTCCTGCCCTGCCACTTTCATGTGGCAGGTGAGTTCAGTGACCTGTGGCAGTATGAAGCGACGCGGGAGATTGGTTAATGGTTACGGCTGCTCAGATAAAACAATACCTCGATGAGATTCAGACCGAGATCAAGAAGGTGGTCTTCCCCACACAGGTCGAGGTCAAGACGGCAACGGCGGTGGTCATGGTTACCGTCATCATGATATCGATCTTCCTGGGGCTGGTGGACAGGGTGTTGTCAAAGCTCGTCGCAATGGTTCTGAGCTGATTTGGGGGAACTGAAATGGAAAAAAACTGGTATGTGGTTCATACCTATTCCGGCTTTGAAAACAAGGTCAAAACCAATATTGAAGAGATGGTTGCCTCACAGGCCCTCCAGGAAAAGATCGGGCGGGTGATGATCCCGACCGAGGAGGTCGTGGAGCTGAAGAATGGCAAGAAGAAGGTTTCGACACGCAAGTTCTTTCCCGGCTATATCCTAGTTGAGATGACCATGGATGACGAGGCCCGTCATTTTATCAAGAGCATCCCCAAGGTGACCGGCTTTGTCGGGGGAAGCACTGATCCGATCCCCCTGGAAGAGCATGAGGTCGAGGGGATATTCAAGCAGATCGATATGGGGCTTGCGGCGCCCACGGTGAAGGTCCTCTACAACCGGGCGGATGTGGTACGCATTATTGACGGCCCCTTCAGCGGCTTCACCGGGACCGTGGAAGATGTGAATCCCGAGCAGAGCAAGCTGCGGGTAATGGTGAGCATATTCGGTCGTTCCACCCCGGTAGAGCTTGATTTTCTCCAGGTGGAAAGCGCCAAGGAGTCATAACAAGGTATACCCGGACGGTCGATAGTGCTCCGCCCGTTGATAAAGGAGAATTGAATGGCAAAAGAGATTACCGCATACGTTAAACTGCAGTTGACCGCCGGCAAGGCGAACCCCGCCCCTCCTGTCGGTCCTGCCCTTGGCCAGCACGGCGCCAATATCATGCAGTTCTGCAAGGAGTTCAATGCCGCGACCCAGGGTAAGGAAGGTATCATCCCCGTCCTGATCAGCATCTATTCGGACCGGTCTTTTACCTTCATCATGAAGACCCCTCCGGCTTCCGAGCTGCTCAAGAAAGCAGCCAAGGTAGCCAGTGGCTCCAGTACGCCAAACAAGAACAAGGTTGGCAAGGTAAGCAAGGCACAGGTGGAAGAGATTGCCAAGACGAAGCTGCCCGACCTTAACTGTGTTGACCTGGCAGCCGCCATCAAGACCGTAGAGGGTACGGCCAGGAGCATGGGGATAGAGGTAGCAGGGTAGAAGCAAATCGCGAAAGGATAGATGAGATGAGCAAGAAGGGTAAGAAATACGCAGAGAGCGCAAAGAAGATTGATTCCCAGGCGATATACAACCTCAGGGATTCCATCGACAAGATCAAGGAAACGGCCTATGCGAAGTTCGATGAGTCGGTGGACCTGGCGGTCAATCTTGGTGTAGACCCGAAGCACGCCGACCAGATGGTGAGGGGAACTGTTGTGTTGCCTCACGGAACCGGCAAAACCGTGCGTATCGTCGTTTTCGCCAAGGGTGAGAAGGACAAGGAGGCCCGCGAGGCCGGCGCCGACTACGTAGGCGCGGAAGACCTCGTGGAAAAGATTGCCGGCGGCTGGACCGATTTCGATCGCGCCGTGGCCACCCCCGACATCATGGGTTTGGTCGGCAAGCTGGGTAAGGTGCTTGGTCCCCGCGGCCTTATGCCGAACCCCAAGGTCGGTACGGTGACCTTCGATGTGGGCAAGGCGGTGCAGGAGATCAAGGGCGGCAAGGTGGAGTACCGCGTCGACAAGGCCGGTATCGTCCATGTGCCGGTAGGCAAGGCCTCCTTCGAGGCCCAGAAGCTTTATGAAAACACCTCTACGGTGCTGGAGTCGGTGGCCAAGGCCAAGCCTTCCAGCAGCAAGGGTAAATATATCAAGGCAGTCAGCATATCTTCCACCATGGGCCCCGGTATCAAGGTCGATGCGCAGGAAGTAAGCAACATGTTCAGTTAATGGTCGATAGTCCCGCATGAGCGGGACTCTGGTCACAGACAGCAGGTGTTGCGCTTTGTGCGTAACATAATCGGCGTCTCTTGCAGCCGGCCTGCCGAGACTGGAATTGCCTCACTGATCCTTCAGGATTGGACCAGGCATACCGGTCGGATCTTTGAAGGAAAGGAGGTACACGTCATTGAATAAAACCGATAAACAGTCACTGGTCAGCGAGCTCAACGAAAAGTTCAGCAAGACCTGTTGCGCCGTGGTAACCGAATACCGCGGTATGACGGTGGAGGAAATATCCAACCTCCGGAATGAGCTTCGCAAGTCTTCAGTCGAGTTCAAGGTAAGCAAAAACACCCTGGCCAAGATTGCAGCCAAGGGGACTTCGGTAGAGGGTCTGAGCAGCTATCTGGAAGGCCCCACTGCGCTGGCGCTGAGCTACAGCGATCCCGTGGCGGTGGCGAAAGTTCTTACCGAGTTTACCAAGAAGCAGAAGAAGGGCAGGGAGTTTCTGGCCATCAAGGGCGGCGTTCTGGACGGCAAGGTGCTGTCCCCCGCCGATATAAAGGCCCTGGCCGACCTGCCGTCCAAAGAAGTGCTGGTTGCCCAGTTGCTCTCCGTCATGCAGTCGCCGCTTTCCGGCATTGTCGGCGTCATGCAGGGGAACCTTCGTAATCTGGTTTACGCCCTGGAGGGTATCCGGAAGAAGAAGGCCGGCGAGAATTAAATTCAGGATTTCAAATTTCAGATTTCAAATTGGAGGAAAATCACAATGGCTGTTACCAAAGATGATGTAGTGAGCTTTATCGAGAACATGTCCGTCCTTGAACTCTCCCAGCTGGTAAAGGAGCTGGAGGAGAAGTTCGGCGTTACCGCCGCCGCTCCCATGGCTATGGCTGCAATGCCTGCCGCCGGTGGTGGTGCTGCTGCTCCCGCTGCCGAAGAGAAGACCGCATTCGATGTTATCCTGGCTTCTTCCGGCGATAAGAAGATCCAGGTTATCAAGGTGGTCCGTGAGCTGACCGGCCTGGGCCTCAAGGAAGCCAAGGACCTGGTTGACGGCGCTCCCAAGCCTGTCAAGAACGGCGTGAGCAAGGAAGAGGCTGATAGCATGAAGGCCAAGCTCGAGGCGGAAGGCGCCAAGATCGAGATCAAGTAGTACGGTTAACGGAAATACGCGGCTGTCGGCCCTTCCCTGTAAAGCGGGGGAGGGCAGACGGCTTTTTCTGTTTTTATATATACGTAGCAAGGCTCTTGTGGTACGCGGGCGGAAAACGCGGGCTGCGGGGGACGTAACCAGTAATCAAGAGGAGAGGCTATGGCCCAGACTCAAAAGAGTTACAGGGTGAGGAAGGACTTCGGTAAGATCCCAGCGATCATCGATATTCCGGACCTTATCGAAATTCAGAAAAAATCCTACGAACGGTTTCTGCAGAGGGATATCCCCGCGGAGAAGCGTGAGGACATGGGCCTGCAGGGGGCCTTTCTGAGTGTCTTCCCCATCTCGGATTTCAATGAGACTGCTACGATAGAGTTTGTGGAGTATTCCCTCGGGGAACCCAAGTACGAGGAGCGCGAATGCCTTGAAAGAGGCACGACCTTTGCCGCTCCGCTGAGGATCAAGGTCCGCCTGGTAATCTGGGAAAAGAACGAAGAGACCGGCGCCAGCACCGTGAAAGACATCAAGGAGCAGGAGGTTTACCTCGGCACTCTGCCCCTCATGTCGGAGAACGGCACCTTCATCATCAACGGCACCGAGCGGGTGGTGGTAAGCCAGCTCCATCGTTCGCCGGGCGTCTTCTTCGCCCACGACAAGGGGAAGACCCATCCCTCGGGCAAAATACTCTTTTCATGCCGGATTATCCCCTATCGCGGGTCATGGCTTGACTTCGATTTCAACATCAAGGATGTGCTCTATGTAAGGATCGACCGCCGCCGGAAGTTCCCTGCAACCGTAGTGCTCAAGGCCCTTGGGTTTACCGACGTCGACCTTCTCCGCATGTTCTACCCGGTAGAAAAGATCCGTGCGGCCAAGTCCGGCTTTATCAGGACCATTAACCCCGACGTGATCATCGGCACCAAGGCGTTGAGCAATATCGTCGACAAGGCATCCGGTGAGGCCATTGTCCGTGAGGGTCACAAGATTACCAAGAGCGCCATCAGAAAGATGGAGGCGGCCGGCATTGCCGAGATACCGATCACCAATGAAGAGCTGCTGGAGAGGATCGCCCTGACTGACATCGTCGATACCAGTACCGGCGAAGTAATCCTGGCCAGCAATGAAAAGATGACCGAGGCAGCCCTCGAGAAGATCCGGGCGGCTAAAATCAAGGATATAGATGTCCTCTATATCGACAATATCAACTATACGGCTGCGCTGCGTGATACCCTGCTGACCGACAAGACTGCATCGGCTGACGAGGCGATGGTTGAGATATACAAGAGGATCCGTCCCGGCGAGCCACCGACACTGGATATGGCACGCACCCTGTTCGACGGGATGTTCTTCAACCCCAAGCGTTATGATCTGTCCCCCATGGGGCGGCTCAAGATAAACAAGAAGCTTGCCCTCAATATTGCGCTGGATAAGCGGACCTTGACGGTAGAGGACATCGTCGAGACGATCCGCTACCTCCTCAACCTCAAGACGAACAAGGGAGCCATCGACGATATCGACCACCTCGGCAACCGGCGTGTACGTTCAGTTGGTGAGCTGCTTGAGAACCAGTTCCGCATCGGACTTGTGCGCATGGAGAGGACGGTCAAGGAGCGGATGAGCCTTCTCGACATCGAGAACGCCATGCCCCACGACCTTATCAACGCAAAGGCGGTTACGGCGGCGATCAAGGAGTTCTTCGGTTCCAGCCAGCTTTCGCAGTTCATGGACCAGACCAACCCCCTTGCGGAGATTACCCACAAGCGGCGGCTTTCCGCCCTCGGCCCAGGCGGTCTCGCCAGGGAACGGGCGGGCTTTGAGGTGCGCGACGTACATCCCACGCACTATGGTCGCATCTGTCCGATTGAAACGCCGGAAGGTCCGAATATCGGTCTGATCACCTCGCTGGCCACATACGGACGGGTGAACGATTTCGGCTTCATCGAAGCCCCCTATCGGAAGGTAGCCAAGGGCGTGGTGACGGAAGAGGTGGAATACCTCTCAGCCCTCGACGGCGAGCGCTTCGTCATTGCCCAGGCAAACACCCCTGTCGACGCCAAGGGCACTATCAAGGCCCAGAGCGTTTCGGCGCGTCATGGTGGTGAGTTCAAGATGGTAACGCCGGAAGAAGTGGATTACATGGACGTATCGCCGAAGCAGATAGTGTCGGCTGCTGCCGCCCTTATCCCCTTCCTCGAAAACGACGACGCCAACCGCGCACTGATGGGTTCGAACATGCAACGCCAGGCGGTGCCGCTTCTCAAGAGCCAGGCCCCCTATGTGGGTACCGGCATGGAGCGGGTCGTCGCAAGAGACTCGGGTGTCGTTATTTCCTGTAAGCGGGCCGGTGTGGTAGAGAGCGTAGACGCTTTCAGGATCGTGGTTCGGGTCGACGGCGGCAAGTCGTCGAAGAGCAAAAAGGCTGCTCAGGCGCCGATGCTCGACGTCTACAACCTGGTAAAATTCTACCGCTCGAACCAGAACACCTGCGTAAACCAGAAGCCGATCGTCGAAGTCGGCGAGAAGGTGACCAAGGGGCAGATATTGGCAGATGGACCTTGTACGGAAAGGGGAGAGCTGGCCCTCGGACAGAACGTCCTGGTGGCCTTTATGCCCTGGAATGGATACAACTTCGAAGACGCCATCCTGATCAGCGAGACGCTGGTAAAGGAAGACCGGTATACTTCGATCCACATTGAAGAGTTCGAAATCGAGGCACGGGATACCAAGCTGGGCAAGGAAGAGATAACCAGAGACCTCCCCAACGTCAGCGAGGAAGCTCTCAAGAATCTCGATGAAAGCGGTATCATCAGGATCGGCGCCGAGGTAAACCCCGGCGATATCCTGGTCGGCAAGGTGACTCCCAAGGGCGAGACGCAGTTGACCCCTGAAGAGAAGCTGCTTCGCGCCATCTTCGGCGAGAAGGCCGGTGATGTGAAGGATGCTTCGCTGACGGTTCCTCCGGGCATCGACGGCGTGGTGGTCGATGTGCGCATCTTCTCCCGCAAGGGGATAGAGAAGGATGAGCGCGCCAAGATGATCGAGAGCGAAGAGATTTCCCGCCTCGAGCGCGACTACAAGGAAGAGATCCGGATCATCAAGGAGGAGAAAGGCCGCAAGCTCCGCGAGATGTTGCTGGGCAAGACCGTCCAGGACAAGGTGGTCAACGCCGACGGTGAAGTGGTCGTGCCGAAGGGCAAGAAGATCACCGACAAACATCTGGACAAGCTCACGGACGAAGACCTTCTCAATGTCCAACTCCAGGACAAGGACGACCAGAAGATGATCGAGGGGGTCGAAGAGGATGTGAGCGAACAGCTCGATTACCTCGATACCGCCTTCGACGATCAGGTCGACAGGCTGCGCCGGGACGACGAGCTTCCACCCGGCGTCATCAAGCTTATCAAGGTCTATGTGGCCATGAAGCGCAAGCTTCAGGTCGGCGACAAGATGGCCGGACGTCACGGAAACAAGGGCGTCATCGCCAAAGTGCTCCCCATCGAGGACCTGCCTTACCTGCCCGACGGCAGGCCGGTGGACATCGTCCTTAACCCGCTGGGTGTTCCCTCCCGTATGAACGTGGGTCAGATTCTGGAGACCCATCTCGGCTGGGCGGCTTCGGCGCTGGGCATCAATGTAGCGACGCCGGTGTTTGAAGGCGTTACCGAAAAGGAGATCACCGACCTGTTCAAGAAGGCGGGACTACCCGAAACGGGGCAGACGGTCCTCTTTGACGGCATGTCCGGAGAAGCCTTTGACCGTCCGGTCACCGTCGGTTACATGTACATGCTCAAGCTGCACCACTTGGTTGATGACAAGATCCATGCGCGTTCCATTGGACCATACTCCCTTGTTACCCAGCAGCCCCTGGGAGGAAAGGCCCAGTTTGGCGGACAGAGGCTGGGAGAAATGGAAGTCTGGGCGCTCCAGGCATACGGCGCGGCCCATACGCTTCAGGAGTTCCTCACGGTCAAGTCCGACGACGTGCAGGGAAGGGCCCGTATTTACGAGGCCATTGTCAAGAGCGAGAATACCCTCGAGCCGGGCATGCCCGAATCGTTTAACGTTCTGCTCAAGGAACTTCAGAGCCTCTGTCTCGATGTTGAACTGATCGATACGTTGACGGCTCCTGAAGCCGCAGCGGAAGTAGAAGCCTGAAACCCGCCACTGGCGGGACGGTAACGCACTTAACCAAACCTTTCCCAGGAGGAATGGAAATTGGAAGATATCTATAGCCTTTTTGAAAAACCCAAATATCCGGCCACCTTTGATTCGATCCGCATCAGGATTGCGTCTCCCGAAAAGATCAAGTCGTGGTCATACGGCGAAGTAAAAAAGCCGGAAACGATCAACTACCGGTCGTTCAAGCCTGAACGGGACGGCCTCTTCTGCGCCAAGATCTTCGGTCCTACCAAGGACTGGGAGTGTAACTGCGGCAAGTACAAGCGGATGAAGCACCGCGGAATCGTCTGCGATAAGTGTGGCGTCGAGGTCATTCAGTCGAAGGTGCGCCGTGAAAGGCTTGGCCATATCGAGCTGGCCAGCCCCGTAGCCCATATCTGGTTCCTCAAGGGGCTTCCGAGCCGTATCGGAAACATCCTCGACCTGACGCTCAGGCAGCTCGAGAACGTGCTCTATTTCGAGTCGTATATTGTTATTGATGCCGGCGATACCCCCTTGAAGGAAAGGGAGATACTGACCGAGGAGCGCTACCGAAAGCTGGTTTCTGAGTTTGGTGCACGCTTCAAGGCCGAAATGGGCGCGGAGGCGGTTCGCGAGCTGCTTATGAAGGTGGACCTGGCATCCCTCATCGACGAGCTCCAGCAGAAGATTCAGGCGGCGACCTCCGCGGCGGTCAAGAAGAAGCTGACCAAGCGCCTCAAGATCGTCGATGCCTTCCATAAATCGGGCAACAAGCCCGAATGGATGATCCTTGACGTTATTCCCGTCATTCCGCCGGAGCTCCGTCCTCTGGTGCCGCTCGAGGGCGGCAGGTTCGCCACGTCGGACCTCAACGACCTCTACCGGCGCGTCATCAACCGCAACAACCGTCTCAAGAGGCTCGAGGAACTGCGGGCTCCGGGCGTCATCATCCGGAATGAAAAGAGGATGTTGCAGGAGGCAGTCGATGCCCTGTTCGATAACGGTCGTCGCGGCCGGGTGCTGCGCGGACCCAACAAACGGCCTCTTAAATCGCTCTCCGACATGCTCAAGGGCAAGCAGGGGCGGTTCAGGCAGAACCTGCTCGGTAAGCGTGTCGACTACTCGGGACGTTCCGTCATCGTCGTCGGCCCCGAACTCAAGCTCCACCAGTGCGGCCTGCCCAAAAAGATGGCCCTGGAGCTTTATAAGCCGTTCATCTTCCAGCGCCTTGAAGGTCGGGGTCTGGTTACGACCATAAAGAGCGCCAAGAAGCTGGTGGAAAAGGAGAGGCCCGAGGTGTGGGATGCCCTCGAAGAGGTTATCCGCGAGCATCCGGTGTTGCTGAACCGCGCACCGACGCTTCACCGTCTCGGTATTCAGGGTTTTGACCCCATCCTTATCGAGGGCAAGGCGATCAGGCTTCACCCGCTGGTTTGCGCCGCCTTCAACTCCGACTTCGACGGCGACCAGATGGCGGTCCATGTGCCGCTTTCCGTCGAGGCCCAGCTCGAAACCCGGGTTCTGATGATGGCGGTCAACAACATCCTGTCGCCGGCATCGGGTAAGCCCATCGCCATCCCCAGCCAGGACATGGTCCTTGGATGCTACTACCTTACCAAGGAGAGGGCGGGCATGAAGGGCGAGGGGATGATCTTTTCGTCGCCGGTCGAAGTAAGGATTGCCTATGACGCCGGCAGCGTCCATGAGCATGCCACAATAAAGGTTCGTCTCAATGGCGTGAAACTGGAAACGACGGTGGGCAGGGTTCTCTTCGGTGAGATACTGCCGCCGAGCATTCCATTCTCAATGGTGAACAAGGCCATGGGCAAGAAGGAGCTGAGCAAGCTCATCGACTTCTGCTTCAGGGAGTGCGGCCACCGCGAGACCG
>JAOUDF010000091.1 GCA_029859385.1 Nitrospirota bacterium | reverse complement strand
TGCGGACATTCGGTCCTTGAATCAATGGCCTTGGCGAAATCAGCAGTCTCCGAGAGTTCCGTCGCATAGGTGATGACATCGCCCGAGTTGGGATCGGTAGACGCACTCCAGCTCAGGAAGTCGGACTTCTTGATGAGGCTGTCGTTGCCCGGCATGAGGTTGGAAGGCGTCGTCGGGGGCAGGTTGACGATAACAAAGAAGCTGCCGGACACGCTCCACTCTGAAGATGCGCCGTAGCTGTCGGTTGCCTTAACATGCCAGTAGTAGCGGGTATTGCCCTTGATGGCGGTTCCGGCGAAGAGGTTTTCAATGCCGATAGACCTGGTGGTCATGCCGCTTCTCGATTGAATGACCCTGGAAAAGTCGGCTGCTTCGGAAAGCTCCAGTGAGTAGGTGACGACATCACCGGAGTTGGGGTCGGTAGAGGCACCCCAGCTCAGGGCGTCAGTCTTGTTAATGAGGCTATCACTGCCGGGGACAAGGCTGGCAGGTACGGACGGCGGCAGGTTGACGAAGACGAAGAAGCCGCTCGTGCCGCTCCATGCCGAGGAGTCACCGTGACTGTCGACGGCCTTCACGTGCCAGTAATAGCGGATGTTGCCCTTGATGGTTGTTCCCGCAAAGAGGCTTTCGAGGCTGATAGTGGTGCCGCTCATGGTGCTTCTTGATTGAATGACCTTGGAGAAGTCAGCGGTTTCGGAAAGCTCCAGGGAATAGGTGACGGTATCGCCTGCGTTCGGGTCGGTGGATGCGCCCCAACTCAGTGAGTCGGTCTTATTGATGAGGCTGCCGTCACTCGGCGAGAGACCTGCCGGAACCGACGGAGACTGATTAACGAAGACAAAGAAGCTGCTTGCGCTGCTCCATGCCGATGACTCGTTGTAGTTGTCGGTAGCCTTTACCCGCCAGTAGTAGCGCGTTTCGCCTTTTATGGCAGTTCCCGCAAAAAGGCTCTCGATGCTGATCGTCGTGGCGGCCAGGCCGCTCCTCGACTGGAGCATCTTCGAGAAGTCAGCGGTTTCCGACAGTTCGAGAGCGTAGGTGACGGTGTCTGCGGTATTGGGGTCTGTGGAGGCGCCCCAGCTCAGGAAATCAGTCTTGTTGATGGTGTTGCCGTTACCAGGCAGGAGGCCAAACGGCACCGACGGGGCACTGTTTACAAAGATGGAGAATGTGCTGATGGTGCTCCATACACTGACCAGGTGCTCAGGTGTGGATGTTTCTTCAGCCCTTACCCGCCAGAAGTACGTTCCGCGGTCATGCAGTGCAGGCGTCTGAATACCGGTATAGGGTGTACCCTGGGGTGTAGTGAAGGTGACCAGATCATGACTGTTGAAATAGGGCGATGTATCTATCTCGAACCGGTACGCCAGCGTGTTGTTGTTGATGTCTCTTGCATTGTACACGGCAAGCACAGGTGTTGTGGTGTAGAGAAGACTTCCCTCAGTTGGTCCCATCTTGACCGGGGCTTGCGGAGCCACATTGGGAATGGCAGGTCCTGCGTTAAGAGCAAAAATGGTTGCGCGGTTCAGGTAGAGATCGACTACCACAAGGCGATTCAGATTGTCGAGGGAGCAGCCCATGGGGGTGATCATCTTGTCGGGGGTAAACCCTGGTTCACCGATAAAGGCAAGGAAGTTTCCGTTCCTGTCCAGAACCTGCACTGTCGACAGGTCTCGGTCAACAACGTAGATTCTTCCGAGGTGGTCGACGCTGAGCCCTCGCATGGAGTAAAACCTGCCCATAAGGTGCGATGGGGGGCGCTCAGTGCCCCAGTTCATGGAAGTAGCGGCTTTCCCAAATGCAGTTTTGAAGTTGCCGCTCATGTCAAAGATCTGGACCCGATAGTTATTCTTGTCGGCTATCAACACCTCATTGCGTATAGCGTCAATGGTGATACCGCTGGGGCTGTCGAACTTTCCCGGATTCGACAGAGGGGAAGAGTTGCTGATGCGACCGTAAGAGCCGAATTGCAGGGGTGAGCCCCCCATGTCCAGAGCAGCGTCACCGTTGCTTTCGTAGACCTTGACCCTGTTCTGTATTGAATCAACTACATAAATACGCCCTGTGTTCAGGCTCACCGCTATGCCGGCCGGACTGCCGAATTCACCATACCCGGAACCGATAAGGCGCAGGAATCTGCCTTCCCGGTCGTACAAGGCGACATAGCCCGGCTGACCGTCGGCCTGATAACCGACCAATATCCGATCATTAAAGTCGGTCGCAACACTTCTTGGCATGTCGTTTCTTGAGGAGAGGGTAAACCTGAGTGTGCCGGTTGGAGTCAAGGCAAAAACCTGTTGGGCAATAAGATCGGTGACAAAGAGGTTCCCGACTGTATCACTGGCTATATTGGTAGGAACAATCAGGGGACTTTTGATCGTCGACTGGTATGAGAAAGTGGGTGGAGCTACGGCAAAGGCACTTGATGCAATGCCCAGAAGGAGCGTTAGTAAAAGAGCTGCTGAAGTAGAGACTGCGTTACGGTAACGCATGGTAGTCGATGCTCAATATTAATATCTGATTAATAAAGGCAAGCAAGGGTTATACCCAATCACAGCAAAAAAAACGGGCTACATGCGCATGTCATTGTTTTCTTGGGATTGAGCTTGATATATCGAGTTATTTGGGGAGTGAAAAGAGGGGGGTGAGGGGGCAGATTTGGGAAGTCAACACCACATTTTTATGGAACGGGCTACCCAAATAACAGTCGTTAGGAGACCATTTTAATCTTCATTTCGGTTTGTGCGCCCAATTCGGGGTGCAGAAGGGCGTCTTGCGGTTACCGACGCCAGTGGGTAGGGACGTAGTTGTCGATGGCGAAGCGGTTGAGTCTGTTAAGGAGGTCCTCCGCGGCCCGGTACTGGGCTGTGGATATCTCTCTGTATTCCCTGTATTTCTCTACCTTGTCAGGGAACATGGAGTCTTCCACTATCTTCCGGTCAAAGAAGTTGACCCATTCCTGCCAGTGGTCGCGATAGCTGTTGAGTTCCTGGAAATTGGTCCGCCACCAGCTTTCGTCTCTGCCTGCGGGCAGGCTTTTTCTCGAAGGGAGGTCCTCCAGTTCCACCACCTTTCTGGCGGGGTTGATATTGAATACGTAGTTTCCCATGAACTCCATGCCGAACAGACCCTCAAATGAGGGAGAGAGTCGGTTGAACATGATGTTTACCGGGATGAACTCCTCCCTGACCTCCCCCATCCGGACGCTTCGTAAAATTTTTCGGACGGTCATGGATGTGCCGCCTACCCCGCCGATGGCCTGCATGAGCCTGGTCTCTCCCTTGTCCAGAAGGCCAAGCTGGCCGGCAACCTCCTGCGATATGGTTATCCCGGTGGCCCCGGTATCCAGCAGCATCGGTACGGTGACCCGGTCGTTGAAGGTTACCTGTACGACAATCCCTTTTCTTCCACCCCCATAGGCGTTGACATAGGGGATCTCGTATTTTGTCGTCGCCGGAGCCTCTTCTTCCTTATTGCCGGGTTTCCCTGCCTCGGCGCGGGCAGGAGAAGCAGATTCTGCCGGTCGGCTCCTTTCCTCCCGGAGTTCTCTCTTTTCAACCTGGTCCCGATACTTCTGGGGGACGTTGGCGATGGAGTCGGAGAAATTGAGGGTACCGCTTTCATCAACCCATTTATAGAGATCACCTGCCGACGCAAAAAGAGGGGGGCAGATCAATGATGCGCAAACCGCGGCAGTTATCACTGTGGCTCGCCATCTTTGAGTCATGCCTTCCCCTCTCGTTGGTTCTCGGGATAGAGCTACACCCTGGTCAGGTGCCGGTACTTGATCCGGTGCGGCTGGTCGGCGGCGGTGCCCAGGCGTTTCTTCCGGTCGGCCTCGTACTCCGAGTAGTTCCCCTCGAACCAGACCACCTTGCTTTCCCCTTCGAAGGCGAGGATGTGGGTGGCGATACGGTCGAGGAACCAGCGGTCGTGGCTGATGACCACGGCGCAGCCGCCGAAGGTCTCCAGTGCCTCTTCCAGCGCCCTCATGGTGTTTACATCGAGGTCGTTGGTCGGTTCGTCGAGCAGCAGCACGTTGCCGCCCTCCTTGAGCATCCTGGCCAGGTGGACCCGGTTCCGCTCACCGCCGGAGAGCATCCCCACCTTCTTCTGCTGGTCGGAGCCGGTGAAGTTGAACCGGGCTACATAGCCGCGGGATGCCACCTGCCGGTTGCCCAGCTGGATGTTGTCCTGCCCGTCGGAGATTACTTCCCAGATGGTCTTGTTCGCATCGAGGGAGTCGCGGCTCTGGTCGACGTAGGCAAGCTTTACCGTTTCACCGACGCGGATGGTGCCGGCTTCGGGTTTTTCCTGGCCGGTGATCATGCGGAAGAGGGTGGTCTTGCCCGCGCCGTTGGGGCCGATGATGCCTACAATGCCGCCGCGCGGCAGGCTGAAGGTCATCCCTTCGACCAGGATATTGTCGCCGTAGGACTTGGTCACACCCTCGGCCTGGATCACGATATCACCCAGCCGGGGACCGGCGGGGATGTAAATCTCCAGATCCTGCGCCCGCTTCTCGTTCTCCTGGCTCACCAGCGCCTCGTAGGCGTTGATGCGGGCCTGGCCCTTGGCGTGACGCCCCTTGGGCGACATCCGTATCCACTCCAGCTCGCGCTGAAGGGTCTTGCGCCGGTCGCTCTCCTGTTTCTCTTCCGTGGCCAGACGCTTCTCCTTCTGGTCGAGCCATGAGGAGTAGTTGCCTTTCCACGGTATCCCTTCGCCGCGGTCAAGCTCCAGTATCCAGCCGGCGACGTTATCGAGGAAGTAACGGTCGTGGGTGACGGCGATGACGGTGCCGGCGTAGCGCTGCAGATGGTGCTCAAGCCATGCCACCGACTCGGCGTCGAGGTGGTTGGTGGGCTCGTCCAGCAGCAGGATGTCGGGCTTCTTCAGCAGCAGGCGGCAGAGGGCCACGCGGCGTTTCTCTCCGCCGGACAGTACCTTGACCGGCGTGTCGCCGGGGGGGCAGCGGAGGGCGTCCATGGCCATCTCCAGCCGCGAATCCAGCTCCCATGCCTCCAGGTGGTCGAGCTTCTCCTGTACTTCGCCCTGCCGCTCGATAAGCTTCGCCATCTCGTCGTCGGACATCGGCTCGGCGAACTTCATGTTGATCGCTTCAAACTCCTTAAGGAGGTCGACGGTCTCCTGCGCCCCTTCTTCCACCACCTCACGGACGGTCTTGTTGCTGTCGAGCAGCGGCTCCTGCTCCAGCATTCCCACAGTGTAGCCGGGCTGAAGCACGGTCTGGCCGGTGAAGTCCTTGTCCAACCCCGCCAGTATCTTAAGGAGCGAGCTTTTGCCCGAGCCGTTGAGCCCCAGCACGCCGATCTTGGCGCCGTAGAAGTAGGAGAGATAGATGTCCTTGAGGACCGGTTTCTTGTCGTAATGCTTGCTTACTCCGATCATGGAGTAGATGACCTTGTTTGCCTCGTTGCTCATATAAATGAAACCTCCATAAGAAATTTAAGCAAAAGTATCAGTAATACCGTGAAAATGCAAGGCGATCCTGTCTCTTGGTACAACATGCCGATGCCCTGTTGAACTATTCCGGTTGAGGGGGAAACTTTTACCTGACCCTCCCCTTTTTTCCGGTTTCAACCCTCTTCCTGCGGTCGGCATCTCATGAGTCTCGGGGGAATAAACCCAATCAATTCAGTTGATTACGATGAAACAAGCCGGTTTGGCACCCCTTTTGCTGATACCTGCTGTAACCGAACAAACCGAACAAAGGAGGAAAATCCGGTGATCAGCGGACTTTATACAGCAGCATCAGGGCTCATCGCCCGCATGGAAGCACTGGATGCCACCACCAACAACCTTGCCAACGCCAATACCACCGGCTACAAGGCGCACAAGCCGTCATTCGAATCGTATCTCAAGGCCGAACAGCAGACACCTGTAGGGGCCATGCCCATGATCAGGGAGGCGCAGAACACCGGTACTCGACTCTCGAGCACTGCTCTGGATATGAGGGCCGGCGGTGTTCAACAGACGGGTAACCCCCTGGATGTAGCCCTGGAGGGCGATGGTTTCCTCGTGGTGCAGACGCCGGCCGGCGTCCGCTATACAAAGAACGGCAGCCTTTCCCTTGACAGCAACAACCGGCTCGTTACCAAGCAGGGATATCCCGTGCTGGGCGAAGGCGGTCCTATAGTCCTTGACGGCACGCGGATTGAGATCAACCCGGCCGGAGCTATCTCCGTCGACGGCAGCCAGGTGGGGTCCCTCCAGGTAGTGGAGTTCAAGGATGACCTGCTCAAAGAGGGGGAAAACCTCTTTATGGCTGCCCGGGACACGGTGGCTGAGCCGTCGCCAAAGACCAGGGTAAAGCAGGGATACATCGAGACCTCCAATGTGAACGTGGTAAAGGAAATGATTGCCCTGGTGGAAGAGGGGCGGGCCGCCGAGACCTATCAAAAGGTGATCCAGGCCATGGGTGACGTACTGGGCAAGGCAGTCAACGAAGTGGGTAAGGTTTAGAGATAGCGTACAGCGGACAGTTGAGGCAGCTGCCGGCAGCCGCTGATAACAAGGAGGCAACAAGCCATGATGAGAGCATTACACACCGCGGCATCCGGAATGATGGCCCAGCAGACCAACGTGGACGTCACGTCGAACAACCTGGCGAACGTCAACACCGTCGGCTTCAAGAAGAGCCGGGCCGATTTCAACGACCTTCTCTATCAGACGCTGGCCATGGCCGGGGCTCAGGATGCCACCGGCAACCAGGTCCCCACCGGCATCCAGATCGGTCTGGGCAGCAGACTGGCAGCAACCCAGAAGCTGTTCGGGCAGGGGCCGCTGCTGGCGACGGGGAATTCTCTCGATCTGGCCATAGAAGGGGACGGCTTCTTCCAGATACTCGACGCCAACGGCACCACGAACTACACCCGCTCCGGCAGCTTCAAGCTGGATGCCAACGGCAGGATCGTCAACTCCATGGGGCTTCCCATGGAGCCTGAGGTCACCATCCCCGCGGATACTATTTCCATCAGCATTTCACCGGATGGGACGGTCTCGGTTATTCAGCCCGGAGCCGCCACTCCTACCCAGGTCGGTACGATTACCATGGCGCGTTTCCCCAACCCGGGCGGTCTCCAGGCCATGGGCGAGGGGCTTTTCAGGGAGACTGATGCATCGGGTCTGGCAACGACAGGAACACCGGGCCTCGATGGTCTGGGGAATATTATTCAGGGCTATGCGGAAGGGTCGAATGTGGAGGTGGTGGAAGAGATGGTGAACCTTATCACCGCCCAGCGCGCCTATGAAACTAACTCGAAGGCCATCAAGACGGCCGACGAAATGCTGCAGGAAGCCAACAGCCTGAGGAGATAGTCATGAAAACGCTCTGTGCTCTCATAACCCTGTTTTCCGTTGTTCTCGGCAGCCTTGCATCCGGCGCCGCCGAGGTGACGGTCAACGCCTACAGCCAGGCATGGGTAAAGGGAGAACAGGCGCGCATGGACGAGCTCGGCATCGTTACAGGTACGCCGGGGCCTCTGCTCGAGAGCATAAAGAGTGTTCATATTATCAGGGTTCCCGACGCCGAGAGGCCGGTGATCATTAACCGTGAATATATAGGCCTTCGTCTCGCGCAGAGCGGCATCGATACCGCAGGCGTGAAGATCATTGCCCCTCCCCGGATTACCATCCATCGGGAGTCGCAGCTTGTGGATGCCCAACGTATCAACCGGGAAGTGGAGCGTTATGTAAAGAATATGATGGGAACCGGGGCGGACAAGGCAAAGGTCGAAATTACGGGGATTGACAACGACCTTCTGCTCCCCCCCGGCAAGGTTGCCTTTGAGGTCGGCGCCGATACCCCGCCCAAGTACTGGGGGTATGCCAGGGTGCCGGTGACACTGAGCGTGGATGGTGTAGTGAAGAAAAAGGTATGGGCCAAGGTGTCGGTCTCCTTTATGGAGGATGTGGTCGTCCTCAGTGAGCCGGTAAAGAGGGGAGAGGTCATTACTGAAGAGATGGTCACCGTTGAACAGCGCGATACCCTGCGCCTCAAAAACTCGGTACTCAGGGATACCGGTGAAGTGGTGGGAAAGAATGCCACGAGAAATCTCCAGGCCGGCGACATGCTTGCGCGGAATGCGGTGGAACTTCCTCTCGTAATAAAGAGAGGAAGCAGGGTGACGGTGGTTGCCGAGAACAACGGTTTTCGAGTGAGTATTCTTGCTGAAGCAATGGAGAACGGTGCCAAAGGCGACACGATCAAGGTGAAAAACCTGGATTCAAGAAAGATCATCCAGGCCGAGGTCGTCGATGAGTCGACGGCACGGGCACTCTTCTAAAAGGTGAATTCGATGAAAAGCGCGATGAAGTACCTGACAATTCTGATAAGCACGGTGGGGTTGACGGCATGCACGCAGGCATTCAAGCCCCAGACATCGGCCCTTCCGACTCCCGTGCCAACGCCGGCGGCCCAGCCGGTGAAGGCCAAGGGGGCGATCTGGAGCGACGCTTCATCCAGCGGCAACCTCTTCTCCGACGTGAGGGCCGTTGGCCTCAACGATATCGTGACCATTCTGGTAGAGGAGACCTCCTCAGCCAGCGGCAAGGCGGATACCAAGACCGGCCGCGACAATAGCCTGGAACTTGGGGTCGACAACTTCCTCGGCCAGGACCTGAGCTTCGGGTTTAACAAGAGCTTCTTCGGTCTGGGCGGAGCAGGGCCATTCAGCCCTTCAGTCGGCGCCAGTTCCTCGAGTGCCTTCAAGGGCACCGGATCCACCACCCGGTCGGGCAGCCTGAAAGGGGTCATTACTGCCCGGGTTATCGAGGTACTCCCCAACGGCAATCTGGTGGTGAGAGGGACCCGGGAGATGGTGGTGAACGATGAGAAGCAGACAATGGCCCTTACGGGCGTGATACGGCCCCAGGACATCTCCAGCAGCAATACCATAAGTTCAATGCTGGTGGCTGATGCCAGGATAGAGTACGGCGGCAACGGCATCGTCGCCGACCAGCAGGAACAGGGCTGGCTGGCGAGGGTACTGGGTTGGGTCTGGCCGTTCTGAGATCTCATCTTTGAGATTTAAAGGAGTAAACCATGCGTAAGATTCTGACAGTTCTGATAGCAGCAGTCCTGATCCCGGCGGCAGTTTTTGCCGAGGTCCGGGTAAAGGACATCGCCAGCATCCAGGGGGTGCGCGACAACCAGCTGGTGGGATACGGCCTTGTGGTGGGACTCAACGGCACCGGCGACAAGCAGGGCACCTATTTTACCGTTTCCACCATCGTCAGCATGCTGCAGCGCATGGGGATCAAGGTACCCCAGTCCCAGGTTACCGTAAAGAACGTCGCGGCGGTCATGATAACGGCGACACTGCCGCCCTTTGCCCGCAGTGGGAGCAAGCTCGACGTGACCGTCTCGTCCATCGGCGACGCCAAGGATATCCAGGGCGGCACGCTCCTGATGACCCCTCTCAAGGCGGTTGACGGCAACATCTATGCGCTGGCCCAGGGCCCGGTATCTATCGGAGGGTTCAATGTATCCGGCGGCGCCGGCGCAGCTGTACAGAAAAATCATGTGACCGCCGGGCGGGTACCCCAGGGCGCTACGATAGAAAGAGAGCTACCCAATGACTTCCAGGACGGCAAGGCTATGAACCTTGTGCTTAAACAGCCCGATTTCACTACGGCGACAAGGGTAACAGAGGCTATCAACAAACAGTTCAATAGCGCGTTAGCCTATGCCCTGGATTCCGGGACCATCCGTCT
>JAOUDF010000332.1 GCA_029859385.1 Nitrospirota bacterium | reverse complement strand
TAGTAAAATAAGCCCGTCGCGCCCTTCGGAACCGGCCCTATGCGCACGCGCGCGCCGGTAAGGCGGGTAAAGCGCGCAACTCGACGCGAATACGAATATCCGCACCCGACGGCCGCGTCGAATCTTTCGGATCGCACCGATTTTAAAACGCGCATATTGTCGTAGACGACCTTAAACGCCCTTTTCTGTTTCGCGTGCTTTGTCTTTTCATACGTATAAACGACGTCCACATCGGGATTATCGGCTACGGCCCCGGCGTTGTATGAATTAACCAGAACCGCTATCAACGCGTCCGGGTACTTTAAGCGCACGGCGCGAATCGCCGGTGTCGTACAGACGAGGTCGCCTATATTGTCGCGCCTTATGAAAAGGATTTTTTTAAAATCTCCCATCAACTTTCCCCGACGGGCCGTTTATAGACGGAAACGACCAGTGCCGCGAAGATCCAGAACATGAGCGCGGTATCGTCGATATAAAACTCAGCGAACATATTGGCGGTAAAAAAACCGGCCGTCATAATTATAACCGCAGACGCAAAATGCGTGCGAAACCGGTCTTCTCCTCGCCTGTAGACCGTCCAGCAGGCGTGAAAGAGCGCGCCTATTATGAATAACAGCGCAAAAAGCCCCTGGACGCCAAGCTGCACGGTAACGTTGACGAACGAATTGTGCGCCTGGTCGAAGCCGAGAAATTCAGGGCCCGGGAAGCGGCGACGGAAGTTCGTCCTGCCGTAGCCCGCGCCCTTGAAGGGCTCATCGACGACGCCTTTAAACGCCCCCTGCCATACCTTCAATCGCGCCGAACCCGTATTCGTTATTACGTTCTGCTCCGGTATGTCGAGCCCCTTCGAGCCGTGCCACACGACGCTTTCGGGCAGCAGCTTAAATGCGGCTATCGGTAAAATAACGAGCAGTATCGCAATAATCAAACGCACCCTTACGCCCTTTATCAGCAAAAACGACAAAAGGAACATCTCGACCCACAGGGCGATCCACGCGCCGCGCGTGTGCGTAAGGTACAGCGCAAAGAGATTGAGCGCAACGGCGGCAACGGCCCAGATAAGCGCGCCCTTTAGCCCTTGCCGCGCGGCGTAAACTAGCCCTGCCGCGGCAAACGGCAGCACCATTATTATGTACTGGGCATAGGCCTCAAAACCCTGATGCAGGGAGCCGGCCCGGTAGTTTAATCCAAAGATAGAGCCGCCCATGTAATAAAATTCTGTTATGCCGTAAAGGGCCATGGCAATGCTTGCAAGTACAAGCGCCTTTACCATGTTAACGATCTTTTCATCATCCGTTATCATATGCGCGACCATGTAAAATACGAGCGTATACGTCAAAAATTCCTTTCTCAGTTCGTCAATGCTGAGCTCCGGCTTCATCGACGTAAAGATCGACACGACGATCGCCGCAAAGAAAAGGAGCAACGGCAAATCCATCGGGGTCCGCCTAATATTCCATCTTCTCTCAACGACCATGCCGTATATCCATACGATGGCGGGCGCGATGAAGAGCGCGGACCTGACGGCCGGCAAGTTCGCTATGGGCAGGATGACGACGAGAGACGCAATTAAAATAAAAAATATCTTCTGCCTGGACGCCTCGTTCATTTTTAAAGCCTTTCGAAGGTGATTTCCTAATTCGACTGCCTGTCAAAGACCCAGACGGTTCTATAGTTCTTCGGCAGAGCGTCGAACTCTTTAAAGAGTACCGCGCCCGCCGCGGCAACGGCCGTCAAAACCGCCCCGCTCGGCCCGCCGAGTATGCTTTCGGTCATCGAAAGCGCAAGGGCCGAGAGCATAAAACCGGTCACGCCCAACCGTAAAAAGACCGCCCCCTGCTTGCTCGATATGGTAAGAAAAATACCCTTTGTCTTTCTTGCAACCGTAAGCCAGAAAAAAACGTACGCGAGCGTTCCGGCAAGGCCGACCGCGAAGAGCGATTCTATGAATCCGTTATGAGAGCCCGAGGCGCGAAGGTATCCCCTGTCGAAGAACGCGTAGGTCTCGCCGGATCTGTCGACGCCGTTAAGATAACCGGCGCTTGCGGCCGCGCTGCGGAACCTGTCCGGCCCATAACCGTAGCCGAGAAAGGGGCGCTCCATAAGAAGATCAAGCGTCATCTTCCAGAGAGCTCTGTCTTTTTCGCGTCTCGCGTTTGTCTCAAAAAAAGATTCTTCCGCAGGGCGCGCGGCAACCACGGCGTCCACCTTCGTTTGGGCCGAAGGGGCCGCGATAAAGAACAATATCGCCGCGCCGACGAACACGGCCGCAAAGGCCGAGAAGAACTTGAAGCGGCCCGACAGAACAAGAATATATCCGAACGACGCAAGCACCGCCGCCACCATTGCGATAGAACCGGAATACAGGGCA
>JAOUDF010000331.1 GCA_029859385.1 Nitrospirota bacterium | reverse complement strand
TATTCAAGACAGGCACCGGGCCGGGTAATTACGCAAAAGCGACGAAGGACAAAAAGGCCTCGGATATGTTCGTTGACGACACCGAACAGAACGTCGCACCGGAGCCGGTCGCGAAGGACGGCGAGGGTAAGGGCGCCGATGTCGACACCGAAACAACGCGTGAAACTCAGGGCAAGGGGGTCGTTATGATTCAGCCGCTCGTGAATAAAGAGCCCCGGGCGATAACGCCACCGGAAAATACGGCAGTTAAGGAACCGCAGGCTGAGCCTGCAAAGAGATGACGATATGGATGAAATGACTAAAGATAGCGACAATATGCTTGTCGACGGATACAGAAGAAAGATCGATTATCTGAGAATTTCGATAACCGACAGGTGCAATTTGCGCTGCGTGTACTGCATGCCCGCAGAGGGCATTGACCTTATCAAGTCCGCCAACATCCTCCGGTACGAGGAGATCATACGCCTGGTAAGGATAGCTGCGCGCCGGGGCGTGTCGAAGGTGCGCGTCACGGGCGGCGAGCCGCTTGTGAGGAAGGGGATTATCGACTTTCTTTCCGAGCTTAATTCTATAGAGGGCGTAAACGATCTGAGCCTTACGACCAACGGGGTTTTACTTGCGAAGATGGCCGGAGAGCTTGCGGCGTCGGGGCTTAAAAGGGTGAACGTGTCGCTCGATTCCCTGAAGCCTGACAGGTTCGAGAAGATGACGAGGGGCGATAATCTCGGAGACGTGCTTAACGGGCTGAAGGCCGCCGAGGGGGCCGGATTAAGCCCGGTCAAGATAAACATGGTCGTCATAAAGGATTTCAACGAGGACGAGATAATAGATTTCGCGCGCATGTCGATCGACAATCCGTATCACGTAAGATTCATCGAGTACATGCCCTTTGATACCGAGGCGGGCTGGCAAAAGGATAAGTGCATAAGCGCGGCGGAGATCAAGAATATCTGCTCGGAGGTCGCGCCGCTTGTGCCGGTCAGCGACACGAAGGGGGGGGCTGGCCCGGCCCGGAGGTTCAAGTACGCGCACGCAAAGGGTGAGATAGGGCTTATAAGCCCGGTGTCGGACCATTTCTGCGGCTCTTGCAACAGGCTAAGGCTCACCGCTGACGGGAAGTTAAGGACCTGTCTATTTTCAGACAAGGAGATCGACGTGAGGACATCGCTTCGCGACGGTAGCGAGGATTCGGTTATTGAAAAGATACTGTTCCAGGCCGCAATTGAAAAGCCCGAAAGACACTACATAAACGAGAACGTCTTTAAGAGGTGCTCCAGGACCATGAGTCTCATAGGTGGTTGACGGGCCTAGTCTTTTGCAGAAGTTTCGGTATGCAGTCGCTCCTGTATTTTTTTGATGTTTTAGGGGCGGTATTCAGGATCGTCCGGTTGTAGTTGATGGCGTAGCTTATGGCCACCTTCATCAGTTTTTCGTATTCTTTGCCGTAGGTCTTGGAAGAAGTGCCTTTTATCGGATCGACCCCGTAATCGTTTACGCAATCGAAGTAATTGTCCTCGTCCACGCCCGGCACAAAGACCCCGTCTCCGTAGACACCTTTTAGCCTAAAATCGCTTTTGTCGATGGCCTGTCTTGCGTCGGCGGCCGCGTCCGCATTTTCAATCCACCTTAGCTTGCGCGCCGGACTGAGCGCAAGGATCAGCGCAAAGGTTATGGTTATCGTCAGTATGATCGTCAATAAAACGACGTTCCTACGCTTTTTCATGAATGCATTATAGCCGTATTCGGGTTAAAAGCAATGTGATTTAAGTCATACCGGTTAATTTCGCGTGCGTTCTGAAAATACGCGCACGGCGAGGTAGAACGGGCCGTGCCGGTCATACTGCGCTCTTTGCTTTTTTGCCGCCGTTCAGGCGCTCGACCTTTATCTTCACAATCCTGTTTACTTCGACGTCCACGACCGTAAAGCGCATGTCCTTGTAAATAACGAATTCGCCGCCCCTTGGAATGCGCTGCAGCTTCGAGAGCATGAAGCCGGCAAGCGTGTGGTACTCTTCGTCTTCCTCTTCTATGTTGATTCCGGCGTCCTCAAGGTCTCTTAAAGACGCGGACGCGTCGATGATAAGCGTGCCGTCCTTGAGTTTTTCGAGTATGCCGCCCTTTCCGGTGTCGTACTCGTCATCGATTTCTCCGACGATCTCCTCTAAAATGTCCTCGATAGTTACAAGGCCGTCCACGTCGCCGTGCTCGTCCACAACTATCGCGATATGCACCTTCCTGCGCTGCATCTCCCTTAAAAGCCTGCTTATCATGACTGAGTTGGGCACGAAGTACGGGTCGCGAAGCAGCTCGGCAACGGTGAAGGGCTTTGCGGCCTCCACCGCGCGTATCACGTCCTTGTTGTAGATGACGCCGAC
>JAOUDF010000330.1 GCA_029859385.1 Nitrospirota bacterium | reverse complement strand
AGAGCTTAGTTTTAAAAAAAAACAGGCAGGATGGATACTGCCCATCACAAACAACGATTGATAAGTGCTAAAAGTGTTTTCATGGGCAGTGCCGACGCTACGAAACTGGCAGAAATTTATACCTGGGCAGAAGAAAAGCCGGCGTTTTTTTAAGAGCCTTATCGGTAAAGTACTTCCTGAAATAAATAAGATTTACCTGCACAAAAAAATAGCAGATTTCATATAAGCTTTAATCCTCAGTAGAATTGAGGATTAAAGCTTGAAGAACTTTGAAGAACTTAGCCGCGGGCAAGCTATGGGGATTCAATTCTTTCTTTCCTGTATTTTTCTATCGGATTGGGTAGGGTTTTGATGTTTTGAAGAGAGGTTTCAAATAAAAGGGGTGGGTGAAAGACAACGATGACAGGGGCAGCCTTCTTAAAGGCCCTCTGGAGCCAGACTTAAACGGAATTTCAGACAAAAGGGCGCGATGACGAAAGACGATGCGTTTTTCGCAGGGTGATAGAGTGCTGATTGTTATTTTGTTATCGTTATTCATCAACATTCCCCTGGTGGGCCGTTACATCTAACCGGCTGCAAAAGCTCAATCCTGGCCATCGTGCCTTTTTGACAATGGGGACATAAGGTCACATCGACGCCTGATACTCTGAGCAATATTTCCTGCCAGGTTTCAGGCGTCTCTTCCTTTTTGACTTCGACTTTACAATCACCAAGAAGCGCACGACACAAAGCAATATTATTCCTGCGGTTTCTGTTTGCCATAAGACCGAAGTGGCGTATTTTTACGAAGCGGCCCGGCAATACATGGAGGAGGAACCTTCGTATGAACTCGGACGCCTGAAGCGTCATTACCTTGTTCTTATCACCATCAGCATAGTCACGCCAGCGGAAGGCGACCTTGTCCTCTTCAAGTTTGAGGATACGTTCATTGCTGATGGCGATCCTGTGGGTATACCTGCCGAGGTACTTGAGGACACCAGGTGCACCGTTAAAGGGCGGTTTGCAATAGACGACCCAGTTCTTATGGTAGAGCCGTCTTCTGAATACGTCGAAAGCATGCGAATGAGCGAGGGGTGCGATAATGCCCGGGAATACGAGTTTACCTGATTCATAACTTTTTTTAAGATAATCCAGAAACTTACCCCGGAACAGTGCGGACATGACCCTGACCGGGATGAAGAACTTTTTCCTTGAGGCGACCCAGCGACTGCCGTTCGAGGAGAGTCCACCTCCTGTCACGATACAGTGGATATGGGGATGATCCATCAGGTTCTGTCCCCAGGTATGCAGGATGCCTATGACCCCGATACGTGCACCAAGGCGGTCATTGCCAAGTTCCAGGAGGGTTTCGGAGACCGAACGAAAGTAAAGGTCGTACATCACCTTTGGGTTTCTCAGCACCAGGGGATTGAGTTCCGAAGGGATGGTAAAGACCGCATGGAAGTAGGGGATGGGCAGGAGGTCCTTCGCTCTGTTCTCGATCCACTTCTCTTTTCTCAAAAACTGGCATTTTGGACAGTGGCGATTTCTGCAGGAGTTGTAGGATATCTGAATATGGCTGCAACTATCGCACTGGTCCACATGACCGCCAAGGGCAGCGGTCCTGCATAGCTCAATGGCATGCATGGCCCGCAGTTGACTGCGTGGCATACCATGGGATTCTCTGTAGTCGGGGCCGCACTGACGAAAGATATCCGCCACCTCGACGCCGTGAGTGGCACACACCGGACTTCAGCTCAGGACGATAAAGCCGGTTTATCAAGGGGACTGGCTACCTGTGCGAGATTCACCCGACTGACATGAAGATAGACAGTTGTCGTCGTTGGCGATCGATGTCCGAGAAGCAGCTGTACATGATGAAGGCTTGTTCCGGCTTCAATCAGGTGGGTGGCAAAGGAGTGTCTCAAGGTATGAACGGTTGCCGGTTTTTTTAAGCCGGAACGTTTCTTCGCATTGTTGAACATATATCGTATTGAACTTGTTGATATAGGTTTGTCTTTATCCATACCTTCAAAGAGCCACTCCCTGGGGTGATATTTTTTCCAGTAGCATCTCAAGCACTCAAGGGCCGCATGAGACAAAATGGAGTAACGGTCTTTGCCGCCCTTGCCATCCCTTACCCTTACCATCATGCGTTTGCTGTCGATATCGCTGACCTTGAGACGGGCTGCCTCGCTGACCCTTAATCCTGAAGAGTAGGCCATCATCAGGATCGCTTTGTGTTTGAGGTTTGTGGTGACCGAAAAAAGAGCATTCACCTCCTTGAGATCCAAAACAACGGGAAGCTGCTTCTTGGCCTTGGGAAAGAGGATCTTTTCCATAACATAGTCACGCTTCATGGTGTGCTTATAGAAAAACTTCAGCCCATAGCTGTAGAACC
>JAOUDF010000090.1 GCA_029859385.1 Nitrospirota bacterium | reverse complement strand
TCCCTGCCCGGCCCCTCACCCACGAAGACCAGCTCGGCGTCGGGGTTGCCTACGCCAAAGACGAGGTTGGTACGGCCTTCGTTGAGACGGCAGAGGCGGCAGTCGCCGATCCTTGCCCGCAGCTCCTCCAGCCGGTCACCCCGGGAGCCGTCGGAAGAGGCCACCGCTGGAGAGCTCTTCTGCACCACGGGCACTACGACCCAGCCGAGGTCGCAGTGATCGATAAGATTTTTTACGTCCTGAAGGGTACTCATTGTTCTCTCAAGCTCACGAGCAACAGGTGACGGATTCACAAAAAGTCAGAACTGTAGTACTTTCGTCATTCCGGCGAAAGCCGGAATCCAGTCTTAGCAGTATGTCAAAGTCACTGGACCCCGGTATTCACCGGGGTGACGACTTTTTAAGAGACCGTCGACAAATTATCTCTCCCCCCACTTAAGCTTCGCCCGCAGTATATTGAAATAATCCCGCTTCGGCGTGGTAATAAGCTTGGTGGCGTGGGGCGCGCAGCGGATCTCCACCACATCCCGATACTTCAGGTTGAACCCCACCTGGCCGTCGAGGGTCAGCGAAACATCGGCGTCCTCGGTCTTGAGGATCACCTCCACCGTCGAGTCCAGCGGCAGGACAATGGGCCGGTTGGTCAGGGTGTGCGGGCATATGGGGGTGAGGATCATGGCGCCGAGGGTCGGATAAAGGATCGGCCCGCCTGCCGAAAGGGAGTAGGCGGTGGAGCCGGTCGGCGTGGCGACCAGCAGACCGTCGGATTTGAAGGTGGAGACATAGTGGCGATTGACGTAGGTGTCGAGGTCGATGATCCTGGCGATGACGCCTTTGGTGATGACGGCGTCGTTGAGCACCGTATGTTCCAGCACCTTCTCGTTGTGGCGGAAGACCGACGCGGTAAGCATGGCCCTCTCCTCCACCTCGTATTCTCCGGCGAGATAACGTTTCAGGGCGGGGTAGAGGTCCTCCAGCGGCACCTCGGTGAGGTAACCCAGGCTTCCCAGGTTGACGCCGAGGATGGGCACCCCCCGGCTGCCGATGGCCCTTGCCACCGACAGGAGCGTCCCGTCGCCGCCAAGCACGATAATCAACTCGGCCCGCGCCACGATGTCTTCCCGGTAATACCCCGTCTCTCCGATGCTTACGGCCGTGTCCATGTCGACGAAAGGCTCCATGTCGCGGTCCTTCAGCCAGGGGACGAGGTCCGCCACGACCCGCTGGGCCTCTACCTTGTCGTACTTGGCAATAATGCCGATCGCTCTCATGCCGTCTCCCGCAATTTTTCCATCAGTTCTCTTCCCCGCGCCCCTCTTCCTCGCACAAGAATATCACGGCTCGTCTCTCCCGTCACTTTCAGGTCAAGCTCAAGCCGTTCCTCAGGGATGAGGCTCCCCGCCCGCTCAGACCACTCTATCACTACTACCCCCCGTTCGAAAAGCTCTTCGAGGCCGATACCCTCGACCTCGGCCTCGCCGGAGAGCCGGTAGAGGTCCACATGAAAGAGCGGCGCCCGGCCCGCATATTCATTGATCAGGGTAAAGGTGGGGCTGGTGATGTAGCGTTCGGTGACCCCCAGCCCTTTTGCCAGGCCGCGCGTCATGGTGGTCTTCCCTGCCCCCAGGTCGCCGGAGAGGAGGATGAGGTCGCCCGGACGCAGCAACTCGCCCAGCCGCTCGGCGAACCGTATGCTCTCTTCTGGGCTGGATGAATGAATCAGAAGATCTGCCGTATCCACGGACTATGCCCCTCTTTCTCCCGCCAGCCGGTTGACCGCGATGGGCAGGCGCGACAGAAGGTCGGTGGCGATCATCCCGGTCATCCCCAGTGCCGGGTCGGCGGCGGCCATGTCTCCGGCCATGCCGTGAAGAAAAACGCCGAACCGTGCGGCACGCTCTGGATCCATCCCCTGGGCCATCAGTCCGCCGATGACTCCGCAGAGCACGTCTCCCGTCCCTGCCGTGGCCATGCCGGGGTTGCCCGTGGAGTTGACATAGATGTTGCCGTCGGGACAGGCCACCACGGTGCCGGCCCCCTTGAGCACCAGGACCACCCCGTATTTTCGGGCAAAGTCGCCGGCGACCTCGATCCTGTTTTTCTGCACATCGCTGGAGGTAAGCCCGGTAAGCCGCCCCATCTCCCCCGGGTGAGGGGTGAGCACCATGGGGGCGCGCGACTCCCGGAGGACGTCGGTGTTGACCGCCACGGCGTTGAGTCCGTCGGCGTCGATGACCAGCGGGATGGTGGAACCTTTTACCAGGTCGCGGACCAGCTGGGATGTCTCGGCATTGGTGGAGAGGCCCGGCCCCACGGCCATGACTGACATGCTCCGGCCTAGCTCCTGCAGCCGACGGCGGGCCTTGAGCGATATGGTCTGCTCCTTGGTCTCGGGCAGGGGTACCGTCATGACCTCGGTCAATTTCCCCGCGACAATCGGGTTGAGGCTTGAGGGGAGGGCGACGGAAACGAGCCCCGTCCCCATGCGGAGGGCGGCTTCGGCCGTCATGCAGGCGGCGCCGGTCTTGCCCACCGAACCTGCCACTACCAGCAGGTGGCCGAAACTCCCCTTGTGGGCATCGTTGTGACGCGGCATCATGGCCCCCGCCTGATCGCGGGTAATGAGGGAAACCTTGCAGGATGCGGCCAGTTCGGGAGGGAGGCCTATGTCCACCACCCGGACCTCTCCGGCGTGCGCCGCCCCGGGATAGAGGATATGGCCCCGCTTGTAGTAACCGAGGGCGACGGTGCACTGGGCGTTGATCGCCTCTCCCATCACTTCGCCGGTGTCGGAGCTGATCCCCGACGGGATGTCGATGGCCACCACCGGCTTGCTCATCCTCCTGACCACCGAGATCATGGCGGCGGCAACGCCCGATACCGGCCGGGAGAGCCCCGTGCCGAAGACGGCGTCCACCACGATGTCGGCCTGCCCCACGGCGGTGGCCAGTGGTGAAAGGTCGTCCTCCTTCACTTCTATGAGGTCGACCCCCATTGTGCGCAGGATGGCGAAATTGGTGGCAGCGTCTGCCGTCATGGTACCGGGAAGGTAGGCCACTCTCACCGTACCGCCACGGTTGGTCAGGTGCCGGGCGACAACAAACCCGTCGCCGCCGTTGTTGCCGGGGCCGGCCAGGATACAGATGTTCTTTGTAGTGATTCCGGGGAACAGATCTTCGAGGACTGAAACAACCTGGAGACCGGCATTCTCCATGAGCAGGAGGGACGGGACGCC
This sequence comes from Nitrospirota bacterium, assembly GCA_029859385.1. Taxonomy (GTDB): domain Bacteria; phylum Nitrospirota; class JAOUDF01; order JAOUDF01; family JAOUDF01; genus JAOUDF01. Next base: position 6,641 of record JAOUDF010000090.1, on the reverse strand, counting down.
GTATTCCTCGACGCAGCGCCGGTCTATGTCTCGCATTTCCGCGGCGGTGAGAATTTTCATGGCATCACCTCTTAAACCGTGCACTTGAGTAAATATTCAGCCTTCAGACTGATTTAGCTGAATACTTACGAACCTTACTCATCCGCCAGAATCGCCACGGCCACGGCCGAATGGACGTCGTGGGAGATCGACACCATGAAGCGGCGCCCGCCGAGAGCTTCCATGACCTCTCGCGCCCGGCCGGTGAGCACTACCTCAGGCTTTCCCAGATCATTCTTCCCGGTGATGATATCGTGCCAGGCGATCCCGTCGCGAAGCCCCGTACCCAGCGCCTTGAGGACCGCCTCCTTGAGGGCAAACCGGGCAGCGAAGGACGGTACCGGATCGGCACGCCCCGCCAGGGCTTCGATTTCCTCGGGGGTAAAGAGCCTTTCGGTAAAGCGGTCCTGCCACCGCCCGACGGCGGCGCGAAACCTCTCCAGCGAAACCGTATCTATCCCGACGCCGAGTACCATGGCCCCCTTGTAAGTCCCTATCCCTTGCCTAAAGGCGAATCAATTCCTTCATCTCCCGCACCGCCCGTTCCATGCCGACAAAGACGGCCCGCGACACGATGCTGTGCCCGATGTTCAGCTCCTGCATGCAGGGGATGAGGGCTATCTCGCGGACGTTGAGGTAGTTGAGGCCGTGGCCGGCATTGAGCCTGAGCTTCAGGTCAACCGCCTCCTCGGACGCGGTGATAATCCGAAGCAGCTCTTCCTTCACCACGCGACGCCCCCGCGCATTGGCGTAGCAGCCGGTGTGAATTTCGACACAGTCGGCCCCGGCGTCCAGCGATGCCCTGACCTGATCGGTGTCGGGGTCGACAAAGAGGCTCACCTCTATCCCGGCCTTTTTCAATGTACTGATATGCTTTTTCAGCCCCTTGAGGTTCCCCCTGACGTCGAGCCCGCCTTCGGTGGTAAGCTCCTGTCTCTTTTCGGGGACAAGGGTCACCATATCGACCCTGTTCGCAATGGCGATGCCGGTCATTTCGTTGGTGGCGGCCATCTCGAGGTTAAGCCGCACCTGGATCGCCTGCCGCAGCAGGACCAGGTCCCTGTCCTGAATATGTCGCCGGTCTTCCCGCAGGTGAATGGTAATCCCGTCGGCGCCCCCAAGCTGGGCCGCCATTGCCGCCATCAGCGGTTCCGGTTCCGCGCCGCCGCGCGCCTGTCGCAGCGTCGCCACATGATCGATATTTACGCCAAGTTCCGGCACGTCATTCTCCTTTTCCCGCGGAAGGGCCGTCTGCCCTGCAATCCTTATAAACACGCGTGGATTTTACCGCTCCCCCCTCCCCTGTCAAGCAAAATCTCCCCTTTGCTACCCAATACCTTTTGCCTTGCATTCTTCCGGTGAATGTACTAACCTGCGTTATCTTACTTTCATTGCGTATGGCGTGTCGCTCGGCGACATCGTTAATTATGCTGTGTTACGGCGGGCATTATGGACCGGATTCAGCTTCTTAAAACAGTCCCTATTTTCACCTCACTTCCCACGGCGGAGCTGACCCATATCTCCAGCCTCCTGCAGGAAGAATCCTTCAAAAAAGACGACTACCTCTTCTTCGAGGGTGACCCGGCCAACTGGCTTTACATAGTAAAGATGGGGAAGGTAAGACTGGTAAAATATTCCTCCAATGGGAAGGATATTCTCCTTGAGGTCCTCTTTGCCGGCGAGATGTTCGGCGGCGTCGCCATTTTCGACAAGGACACCTACCCGGCGTCGGCCCAGGCCATGGAAACCGTCACTGTCCTCAAGATGACCAAGAAGGACTTTTTCGAGTTCATCGGCAAATATCCGGCCATGGCCGTGGACACCGTGGTGCACCTTGGCAAGCGCCTCCGCGAGGCCCATAACATGATGCGAAGCCTGGCGGTGGAACGGGTAGAGAAGCGGATAGCGGCGATCCTCACCCGTCTCGCGGGCAAGATCGGAGAGCCCTGCGATGACGGCATCAAGCTCGACATCCACCTTACGCGGCAGGATATCGCCGATATGGTCGGCAGCACCGTGGAAACCACCATCAGGACCATGAGCCGATTCAAGAAGGACGGCATCGTCACCTCGACCGAGGACGGCAAGATTCTCATAAAAAGTCTTGACCGGCTCAACGAATGTGTCGAGGAATGCTGACCGCTATATGACAAATATCATATAGGCCCTGCCCCGAAAACGAGTATAGTTCCTGTCCGGAAAAAACCCTTAAAACGCAGACTATCCTGAAGAATTACGACGAAAAAGGCCCGTTGGCCAATCCCGTACCCCACTCCAGAGAACCCCACAGCCGTGTAGTAGCTCCCGGAGTCATTCGCCAGTCGGATGGTTCGGTCATGATCTACCCCTCCATCCCGGGCGGGATACTGACGGCGGAGCAACTGGTCAGGCTGGGTGAAATCGCCGGAGCGGGAAAGGGGCTGGCCAAGATCAGCGTCGGGCAGATGATCGGCATACTCACCACGCCTGAGAAGCTCGATGAGGCGCTGGCGGCGCTGGCCGAAGCGGGACTTGCCCCTGCACCACTGGGGACGAAGGTCAGGACAGTCAGGTCGTGTTCGGGTCTCCTCTGCCCCAACGCGAAACAGGATTCGGTGGAGGATGCAAAGCGGCTGAACGGTCTCTTTTCCGGAAGGGATGTACCCCGTCCATTTCGGATGAGCGTGAGCGCCTGCCGTAACTCCTGTGCCGAGTCGATGCTGCAGGATGTCGGCTTCATAGGCACGCCCGACGGCTACAACGTTTACATAGGCGGCAAGGCCGGAGGGACGCCGGTAATCGGCGAGCTGGCGGCAAAGGGTGTGAGCGCTGCCCAGATGCCCGGCGTGGTGGAAGCGGTCCTCGACGTCTACCAGCGGGAGGCCGGGGCAAGGGAGCAGCTGTACAAGGTGATCGCCAGACTGGGGATAGATATCTTCGAGAAGGCGATAAATGAGGTTTTAAACGACAACAAAAACAGGGAGAACAGATAATGCAGTCAATAAATCTCGCAAGCGTCAAGGAATTTTCCAGCCAGCAGCTGGTAAAGAAGATCGTGCATGACTCGGAACTGATGAGGGTAGTGCTCCTCTGTTTCGAGGACGGGCAGTTCATCCCGCCTCACAACGTCCCGTGCGATGTCTGCCTCTACGCCATGGAAGGTGAAGGGGTAGTCACCGCAGGCGACAAGCAGGTACCCCTGAAGGCCGGTGAAATGGTCGTCGTTCCGGCAGGCCAGGACCGCGGCATCAAGGCCAACGGCCGGTATGTGGTACTCCACGCCGTTGCCCCGCGCCCGACGCCGGCCATGCACGCGGCGGCAAACCCCTCAAAACAATAACCATCAAGCAGCAAGGAGTTACGAAAGATGAGCAAAATAACCGTACTGTTTATCAAGGCGAGCCTTATCTACCTCGCCCTGGGCGCGATCCTCGGCGTCTGGATGACCATCCCCAACGTCAACTACGGCATGTTCAGACCGAGCCATGCCCACCTCATGGTACTGGGCTTCTGCTCCATGATGATCTTCGGCGTGGCCTACCACATCCTGCCCCGTTTCAGCGGCAAGCAGCTCTTCAGCGACAAGATGGCCGACTGGAACTTCTACCTTGCCAATGTCGGCCTGATCGCCATGACAGTGGGCTTTGCCCACATTACCGCGCCTGCCATGGGGATACTTCTCCTGCTGGGATCCGTAATTGAGGCAGTGGCCTGCTTCCTCTTCGTCGTCAACATGTTCAAGACGCTGCCGGAGAAGGGGCTCTAAAGAGTTTTCGCGGAATACGGAAAACTGAAAAGGGCAGCCCCGCAAAAAACGGCGGGCTGCCCTTTTTTTTCTTTACGGCAGCTTTGAATTTATTTACACTCTTCGCGAGAAAGTTTCACCCTTGCAACATATATATACGGCGAGAATATAAAACATACGAAGGAGGTGAACCAGCAGGAAGCTGCCGAGACTACTTACTGAGCCTTACCACTTAACTATTTCTTTTTGGAAAGGAGCCCATAATGGCTTATACCATTACCGATGAATGCGTAATGTGCGATGCATGCCGCCCCGAATGCCCCGTCGAGGCAATCACCGAAGGCGATCCCGCATATATCATCGACGCCGATATCTGCACCGACTGCGGCAACTGCGCGGAAGTGTGCCCCACCGGTGCCTGCGTACCGATGTAATCTTCACCATTTTATACGATTTTACCGGCAGGGGTGGGGGCTTCTCTCACCCCTGCGTAGTTACTGCATGACATGAAAGGATATATCCCCGCCCATGATCACTAAAGAACAGGTTCTTGGCGCCCTCAGCTCGGTTATGGACCCCGACCTCGGCAAAGATATCGTCACGCTGGGTTTTATCAAGGACCTCTCCATCACCGGCGGCAATGTCTCCTTTACTCTTGAGCTCACTACGCCCGCATGTCCCCTGAAGGAAAAGCTGGAGTCCGACTCCAGGGCCGCCGTGAAAGGCATACCGGGTGTCGAGGAAGTGGCTATCCGGCTTACCTCCAATGTCCCCCAGCACAGGGCGCCCTCGCTGACAGGCGAAAGACTTCTCCCTCAGGTAAAGAACTTTATCGCCGTCGCCAGCGGCAAGGGCGGTGTGGGCAAATCGACCGTCAGCGCTAATCTTGCGTTGGCTTTGGCAGAGGCCGGGGCATCGGTAGGCCTTCTCGACGCCGACATCTACGGCCCCAGCATCCCCATCATGATGGGTGTTCGCGAGAAGCCCCAGATCGTCGACAAAAAGATGGTGCCGCACACCAAGTACGGCATAAAGTTCATGTCGCTGGGCTTCCTGATGGCCGACGACTCCCCTGTCATCTGGCGCGGGCCGCTGGTGATGCAGGCGGTGGAACAGCTGCTGCGCGATGTGGTGTGGGGTGAACTGGACTACCTGGTGATCGATCTCCCCCCCGGGACGGGCGATGCCCAGTTGACGCTGACGCAGAAGGTCCCCCTCTCCGGCGCGGTAATCGTAACGACGCCACAGGATGTGGCGCTGATCGACGCCAAGAAGGGGCTGGCCATGTTCCAGAAGGTCAATGTGCCGGTGCTGGGGATCATCGAGAACATGAGTTACTTCCAGTGTCCTCACTGCAACGAGCGGACGGAGATATTCAGCCACGGCGGCGCCAGGGCATACAGCGAGCAGATGGGGGTGCCGTTTCTCGGTGAGATACCGCTGGAGCCCGCTATCCGTCTGGGTGGAGACAACGGGAAACCGATCTTCGCTGCCGAGCCGACGTCGCCGCAGGCAGCGATCTTCCGTTCCATCGCCGGAGCTGTGGCAGCCCGGATCAGCATTGCCGAAAGACAGAAGAGTGAAGCATCCGAGAGCGTAGAAGCGTGAGCGAGAAGACAAAGAAGGCCCCCGGCATCAAGACGTCGACGATCCTTGGATGGCTCGACAAGTCGGAAGATGCGACTTTTATCTTGGTTGCCGTTTTTCTGCTCCTGGCAGCCATTGTCATGCTCGGACATTCGGTAGCCGGGATCAGGCACCTCTCGACATCGTCGATCTACCTCTTTGTCCACGACCTCCTGTTCGTGATGATCATCCTGGAGATATTCGGCACCGTCGTCGCCTATCTCAAAGACCGGCGGATATCGATCCGGCCGTTTCTCTTCATCGGGATCATCTTCGCCATACGGAAGATTCTCATGGTAGGAGCCAAACTCTCCGCAGGCCCCACGGATGGTCATGGCGGGGAAGCAGGCGAAGCGGCGCAGGCCGTTGCTTCGGCGGTGACTCAGCCGTGGCATAACGACATCTTTTTCCGGGAGATGATCGAAATGAGCGTAGGAGCGGTAATCGTACTGCTTCTGGTAGTCGCCTATTACATACTGGCCAAGGTCCGTACGGCAAATAACGTAGATGAAGAGTGCATTGGCTGCCTTGGCAGGAGATCAATAAAGTGACCGAAGTTATCAGAAGAATGGGCCCGGTCTGCGATACATGCGTCGACAGGTCGGACTACAGCGACATCATCCTCAACAGCATCACCGACGGCGTGGTCACCATAGGCCTCGACTGGCAGATCAAATATCTCAACAAGGCCGCCAGAGCGATGCTCGGCACTGTCGAAGAAGATGTCTGCGGCCACAATTGCCGTTCGGTCATAGGCGGCCATCTGTGCGGCTCCAGCTGCCTTCTGAAAAGGACCATGGAGACCGGCGAGAATATCACCAACTACGAGACGCAGATAAAGACCAGGGACGGCAGGCTCATACCGGTCAGCATCAACACCGCACTGCTTAAGGACAAAGACGGGAGGGTGGTCGGCGGTGTCGAGATATTCCGCGACATCTCGCTGATAAAGGAGCTGGAAGGCGAACTGGAAAAGAAATACGCCTTCCAGCAGATCATCGGCAAGAACTACAAGATGCACGAGATCTTCGAGCTGCTCCACGAGGTGGCTCCTACCAGGACCACCGTTCTCATCGAGGGAGAGAGCGGCACCGGCAAGGAACTGATCGCCAACGCCATCCACCACAATTCACCGCGCAAGAGTGGTCCGTTCATCAAGGTAAACTGCGCAGCGCTGGCGGAAGGGGTGCTCGAAAGCGAACTCTTCGGCCATGTAAAGGGTTCCTTTACCGGCGCCATCGCCGACAGGCCG
>JAOUDF010000089.1 GCA_029859385.1 Nitrospirota bacterium | reverse complement strand
CAGGCAATGAAGACAGCTCGTGTCACCGCAGGCGATATCGCCGCCGTAAACGCCCACGGTACGGGTACTATGTACAACGATCTGATGGAGCTGACTGCATTCAGGACCCTGTTTAGTGGGCGCCAGCTGCCTATCCATTCCGTAAAGGGGGCTATCGGGCATACCCTGGGGGCGGCGGGAGGTATTGAAACGGTTGTGGCCTTGCGTTCCCTGGCCGAAGGAGTTATCCCGCCCACGGCAGGTTTCAGTGAACTAGAGGAAGGAGCGGAGGGACTCGTCAGTGCAGGCCCTCTTGAGATCAGCGGTGACACCGTATTAAGCACCAACTCCGGATTTGGCGGAGTAAATGCCGCACTGCTGCTGGGTAAGGGGGAGTGTCTGTGAAGGCCACTATCCTCGGCGCAGGCTGGGTAACAACTTCAGGCTGGGGTCGCGGTAGCGACACGACTGCTTTTTCTCTTGTCGATGGCGAACTCCCCCGACTGAGGCGCAGCGATATATTTGCCGAGCCCCTCAACAGGTTCGGACGTCTCGATGATTTTTCCCGGCTTGGACTCACCGGTATTGCGCTGGCGCTTCAAGACGCGGGGCTTGACCAGTGGCAGGAGAAACGGCCCATCGGTGTGATGGCTTCGACCCGTTACGGCTGCCTGGCCACCGATCTCGCCTATTTTGAGACGGTTATCCCCGACGGTGGGGCATTGGCCAGCCCTCATCTGTTTGCCTATACATTGGCGAGCAGTTTCATCGGCGAGGCCGCGATCTGCCTGGGACTTACCGGGCCTGGTTTCGTGGTAAACGACGATGTCACCGGCCGCATGGGGGGACTGCGTTGTGCTCTGGAGTCACTGGCATGGGAGGAGTGTCAGATAGTCGTTGCCGGGTTCTGCGATCTGTCTGCGCCGTTATCGTTGAATGAACAGGGAGCGCAGATCGCTCCACCCGGAGCTGTATTTCTGGTTCTGGAGAATGTCTCAAAGTCCGCACCCGGTCGTGGAGTAAAGATGGTAGTGACACGCGACGGCACAATCAGTCTCGGCGACGTCTCAACAACCGACTGGGCAACCCTGGTGCAAGCATATCTCACATTGAGGTCCCCTCTTATCGTGGAGAACAGGTTATGAAGATGAAACTGATTTACCCGCGCTGGCCCAAGCTTGACCGCCAGACTGAATTTCACCTTCCACCCCATGGCCCTGTGGTCTTTGCCGCTGCCGTACCGTCTGAGGTCGATCTGGATTTTACCGACGAAAACCTCGAAGAAGTCGACTTTGACGGGGCGGTCGACCTGGTTGCCCTGTCCGTCATGCTGACGAGCCAGTTGCCGCGTGCCTTCGAAATAGCCCGGGGGTTCCGTGAACGCAATGTTCCCGTTATCTTTGGCGGCATCGCTGTTATGCTTCATGCCGAGGAGGTTGCAGAACATGCCGATTCGGTATTTCTCGGCGAGGTGGAAGGACGATTCGCCGGGGTGCTGGACGACTTCAAAAACGGGCGGATGAAGAAGCTCTACGATTACATGAACGACCATCCCGATATCGCCTTGGTCGGTACTGCCCGGAGGGAGATACTCAAACGCGACCTGTACAATTATCGAGGGGTACAGATGCTCGACCTTGTCCACGCCTCGCGCGGATGCAAGTTCGACTGTTTCCCCTGCTGCACCGGATTTCTTGGCGGCAAGAAATTTCGCGCTCGCCCCATTGATAAGGTCGTGGAGGAGATGGAGTCGATCAGGAACAACCGACTCTTCATAGTGGACAACTCCCTGGCCCAGGACCGGCAATGGCTTAAAGATCTCTTTACCGCCATAGCCCCGCTCAAGAAAAAATGGGTTTCCCACCCAATCCTCGACGATCCGGAGATCCTCAAACTGGCTGCCGACGCCGGGGCCTGGTACGTCTATCAGGCCGTCTTCAATACCTCCGACGTGATCCGCAACCGTATCCGCCGTCTGAAGGAGCACGGTATAGGAGTGGAGGGGACTATCATCCTGGGCACCGACGACCAGACGGAAGACGGGATCAAGCGCCTGGTCGATTTTCTGATGGAGATCGAGCTTGATATAGCCGAGTTCACCATCATGACACCATTTCCCCAATCTCCCATCAGGCGTACTCTGGAGGAGGAAGGACGCATCCTCAGCAGCAACTGGATCGACTACACCGCCGACAAGGTTGTCTTCAAACCGAAGCATATGACCCCCGAGAAGCTTCAGGAGATGTACTATTACGCTTGGGACACCTTTTATGCAGGCAGTGGACATCAACTGAAGATGGGAGAGCTTTTTAAAAAGGTTATCGGCCGCGAGATGGACGACGGTACCTACCGGCGGTATGACCCAAGAACCCGGCGGGCTTTTACCACTTCATAGGGGCGGAGCATGAACCGCATCTTCATATTGTCAGTCAACACAGCTACCGAGCCGTACCCGGTCTACCCTTTGGGCATGGCGGTCATCGCAGCGGCCCTCATACGCAGGGGGCATGAGGTACGGCAGTTCGATTTCCTCGCCGCCGGATGTTCCCGGGATGCCCTTCGACAGGACTTGGCGGAGTTTACCCCTGATTATGTCTGCGTCTCCCTGCGGAATATAGACACCGTCGATTCCTTCGCTACGGAAAAGGACTGGTATCTGTCGGTGGCAAAAGAGCTGATTGAACTGGCGCGGGGCGTTACTGCCGTTCCGATCATAGTGGGCGGTTCCGGTTTTTCGATCATGCCGGAAGAAATACTTGACTTCACCGGCGCCGATTACGGCGTCGTGGGTGAGGGAGAGGTCGCGGTCTGCGAACTGGTGGCAGCTCTTACCGATCACATACCCATGTCCAGGATAATAGACGGCAACAGGGCGCCTCTGTCCGATATGCAGATGTCAGCGCCACATTTTGAACAGGGCCTGCTTGAATATTACACGGCGCAAGGCGGCATAATCGGTATGCCGACAAAAAGAGGGTGCCCCTATATCTGTGGTTATTGCACCTATCCCGCGCTGGAAGGGCGCCGTTTTCGTGCGATGATGCCGGAGGAGGTGGTCGATAATCTTGAGAGACTGTGGCTTGATAATGGTATTGACAGTATTTTCTTCACCGATTCGATCTTTAACGACCCGGCGGACAACTATCTTCAACTGGCCGAGGAACTGTTGAGGCGCAACCTGCCCATCAAGTGGAGTGCATTTTTCCGTCCTCAGGGGATCAACCGTGAAAAGATTGCTTTGCTGAAACAATCGGGGCTCTATGCCGTAGAGTTCGGAACCGACGCCGCAAGCGATACGGCGTTGCGGGCATTGAAAAAAAGATTCTCCTTCGCCGAGGCGCTGGAGGCAAGCGAGGCATGTCTGGCTGAGCAGGTTCCCTGCGCCCACTTCGTAATCTTTGGCGGTCCGGATGAAACCTCGGCTACGGTGGAGGAGGGGTTAAGAAACATGGAACAGCTGGGGCGCGCTGTGGTGTTTGCCTTCTCGGGCATTCGGATACTTCCTCACACAGACATCCATGCCAGGGCGGTCAGAGAAGGGAGTATTTCTGTTAAAACTGCGTTATTGAAGCCACTCTACTATTTTTCTCCGCAGATTGATCCCGAAGAAATGAATGCGGCTATAACAAAGAGTTTCCACGGCCAAAGCAACCGGATATTCCCACCTCCTGCCGGTCGCGAAAAAATGGCAATATTGAGGCGACTTGGCCTTCGGGGCATCCTTTGGGACAAGTTGATCTCCTTTTCCTCCAAAACAGAGTGTGTTGATGTCGGAGTATGAGATATCTTCTGGCTCCCGGTAACAATTCACTTTCTCATCTTGTCAAAACAATTGCGATACGCGATGGTTTGCTCAAGCAGGGGCACGACATCCTGATTGCGGTCAGCCGTCGACGCGCGGCTTTTCTGGAGTCCCTTGATATTCCGTATGCCATACTTCCCGATATACAGGAAACAGACGGCTCTGGGTTCCCGAGCGTCGAGTGGTTTCGACGTCCGCGGACAATCGCAGAAGTTATCGAGGCCGAACGTCAACTGATCAACGAGTTTCGCCCCGACCGGGTTCTCGGGGTCTTCCGGTTTACTATAAAGGCCGCGTCCCATCTGGCCGGAGCTCCATACGACTCGCTGACATGCGGCTGCATGTTCCCTGGTTCAACGGAGGCACTGGGGTTTGCCCGCGATGAGCGAGGGAAGGCGGCCCAGCGGGAGATCATCTCCGGTTTTTTCCGCTACGGAGGTCTGCGCATAAGTCAAGCCCTGACCTCTTTTGGCTTGCCGGGAATAGACGACTGTCGCCGGATGTTGGTAGGAGAGAGGACGTTTCTCTGGGATTTTCCCGAGTTCATGCCTCTTGAGAACTCCAATGGCGTCCTTCATGTCGGGCCGATATTCTGGAATAAATGGCCCCACACGAGCGGGGAAGAAGATGCTCCGGATACTGCCGGCCGCCCCCTTGCCGTGGTCTCCTTCGGAACCTGCTCCACGGGGCGCGTGAAAGGGGTCGAACGGCTCATTTCCCTTCTAGGTGGGCTGGGTTATCACGTCCTCTTTACCGGCTCAGGCAGCCTGGAAGTAGGTGCCCGGCTTGCTGCCGAACGCTGGCTTACCATATGCGAATTCGCTCCTCTCGATAGAATATTGCCACGTGCCAAACTATTGGTTTCCCACGGCGGACAGATGAGCATCTTTGAGGCAATTGCTCACCAGGTCCCGATCGCCGTCATACCGTTTCAGCCCGAGCAAGCCCACAACGGCGTCTGTCTGGAGAATATGGGATGTGGGCTGAGGCTGGTGCCGGGGCAGCAGTTTATCGGCGATTCAACAGTTTACATGGATGCCCTGACGCAAAAAAGGGACAGCGACATTGTTGACGCGATTGCTTCACTGAGCGACCCCCGCTATGCGTTGAATCTGCGCAAGGCCCGCCAGCAGATGAGCCGTTACCGCGGCGTCATGGAGATGGTCTCCCTTATGGAACAGGCCAATGAGTAAACTGACGGCGATACTGGTCCATGGATTTACCGGTTCATCATCCGACCTGGACCCTTTGGCGATAAGGCTGGAGTCGATCATGGGAAAGGAGGGCATCCGGCAAATTATACTGCCGACGAATGGCGGTGGAGGCGACAACGTCTGCTTTGACCGGGATACACTGGTTGAGGAAGTCGCCGGAGTCTTCCGAGAGTTGCAGGCTGATGGTCGTCCGATGGTGCTGGTAGGCCATTCCACCGGCGGGAATATTGCCCTTGAAGCGCTGGCACAAAGCCGGTCTACGCCCGAACTTGTGGTGCTGGCTGCTACCCCTTGCGTTATCGATCTCTCCTATCTCGACCGCTGGCGGCGGCACAGTGAGAATGGAGTTCAGGTGTCGCTTGCCTCTGTCGCCGGTCTGGTGTCACTTATCAATTCGACCGCCAATGCACCGGTTCGATCATTTCCCGTCCTTATCCTCCAGGGAGACGGTGATGAGTTGGTGCCGCCTAGCGAGGTTGAGCAGTGGGCCGAGAGGTTTATTGGAAAAACCAGAATAGTGATAGTCTCCGGCGGAGGGCATCACCTGTTTGCCGACCCCGCGTCCGTCGCTGCGGTCGATGAGGTCGTCAGGGAAATATCAATTCTGCAAAGTCATCGACAGTACTCGATTGATCTTTTCGCTGAGAGGTTTCAAGAGGTCGAGCCTGAGGCAAGACGATTTTTGGCTAAATCCTCCGGTTTGGCGCATCACCTTGCTTCCAGTCCCAGCGGCCGCAGGCTAATGGAAATGGAGCCTCTGCTTCCACCGGAGGTCGACTGGGGGCCTGTTTTTGCCAATATTGAGATAACGACGCGCTGTAATCTGTCATGCCGCTATTGTGCCCGCGTCGGCATGAAACGCCATGACATGGACATGGCGAAAGAGAAATTCGCTGATATATTGGAGCGTCTGCCCCATGCATACCGGGTGACCCTGGTAGGGCTCGGAGAGCCGTTGTTGCATCCCCGGGTAACCACCTTGGTGGCTCATGCCTCGGGAAAGGGGCGACGTACCGCCCTGGTCACCAATGGGATGTTCCTATCGGAAGAGTTGGGCGCCGAACTGCTCGATGCCGGCCTCGACTCCATCGCCTTCAGCATCGATGCCGCAACCCAGGCATCGGCAGGACAACTGCGCCGTGGGAGCGACATCAGCCGCATTACGAAAAATATCAGCGATTTTGCTCGGTTGGCGAAGCAGGCCGGTCGACCTGTTTCTACCGCAGTGTTTTCAGCCGTGTCGAAAGAGTCGGTGCGAGGACTGCCGCAACTGGTCGATCTGGTTGCTTCTCTGGGGGTAGATGTGCTGATGTTGACCGACCTGAACTATCCGCAAAACCAGCCGGAGAGCCTGAATTCAACGATAAATCCCGATATCGCCCGGCTGATCAGAAAAGCGGTCAAGTCGGCATTTTCGCGCAACTTGCCGGTGTTGACCGTTCGAGGCCTGGAAGAGTTCGGCTTGGCCAGCCGCTGGCGCGAGAACATGTTGCTGCCGCCGGATCACCTCTATCGAAGGTCGGCGAAGCACCGGTTCTGCTGTTCGCCGTGGCAGACCGTGGCGGTTGATGTGGACGGTACGGCTACCCTCTGCGATTGCCAGCCGGACAAACCCGTGGGCAACCTCTTTGAAGTTCCTCTGGAGGAGATATGGAATGGAGAGGTGATGCGGGAGCACCGGCGGCGCATGGTTGGGGATGAGCCGCCGGAAGCATGCCGGGGATGTCCGAGGTTTTAACCGTGGCGTCATCAGCCCGCACACGTCATCTCCAGGGGGTGATCATTACGGGTATTTATTTTCGCTCGCCTTCGTGGGCAAGCCGCACCAACTTCATTGAGTGGCAATTAAGTTATCATTTTGTGAGCCCTCAGAGCTCACTCTTCTGGGTTGATTCCAGGTTTTCCTGTTTGTCTATTGCACTAGTGGCTTCTGCGGCTGAAATCTTTCCAAATAACACATCCAACATATAACCGATACGCTCTTCGGCATTGCCGAATTTCCTTGGACTCATGTTGTTAGGCGCCTCGAAATTAACCGTTCCAACCTGCTGCCCCTTAAAATGTGCCTTGATATCGGCTTGATGCAGAAATAGCGCGAGATCCCATCTCCAGTAACCAACATACTCCAGAGTCAAGTCGTCGGGCTCAAATTTTGATCCCTCAGGAATAACAGTGTACTGATAGTTGTTATGCCGAAGCCACGACTCCACAGCCGCGAGAAACCCTTCACGTGTTTCTCTGTCTTTAACTACAGCCACATTAGGTGATGACGCCATTATACCCGGCTCAATAGATGATCCGGAATATCTTGGAGCAGCACATCCTACAAGCGTGCCAAGTGTGAGTGCAAGTAGCAGAAATTTCTTCATCTTCCTATTCTCCTCTATTCTCTGTGAATTTTGGGGGATCTTCTAAGCGACACTTAAGGTCATGGCGTCGAACAGGTATCATTTGGAAGCAATGTCCCGCAGGTCCTTCAAATAAAACATAAGGACTTTGGGCTGGTGACGATGTAGATGCTTTATATGTCGAGACATTCACTTGTAGAAACTGTTTAATAAGTCAGTCCTGCTTTTTCCTCAATTTCCGGGATAAAGCGTTGTACGACAGGCTTTAGTGTGTTGCCGTCTATTCGTAAACGGTAAAAGTACTGCTTCTCAGCCTTCAATTCCTGATCGATGGTGTTCATCAAGTGAGTTTTAAAAGGGTCTGTTGGAACGACTCCGAAGATATGCTCCCCTGCAGGCAGGACGAATTCAACCTTCTCGCCCGGATTTAGTGATGCAGCTTTGATTCCATCAATAAACAGGTGCAGATAAACTCCTCCACCGGTAAAACCGACATCGCGAACAAAAAGAGCTTTTGCGTTATCTTCTTGCGAACCTTGTTCCGTTCGGAATACTCGATCCGATGGAACATATTGCGCATCTTTTACCGGGATTGGCGTGGTTGCGGTCGCGCATCCTGAAACGCCAATCAAGACAGACAAGCCAAGCACTGCAAATCGCATATACCCCCCAATAGATATAGTCGTTATAGCGGCCTCAGTGGATCAGTCATTATTGAATGATCACGACAATATTTATCACAAGTATAATGTTACCGCGAGTAAAAAGAATAACTTTACGTATGCTACTGTTTTTGTTGTATGCCCACCGGGGCTAATATACAGTAATGCATATCAGTCACGAAGGAGCCATAGGGCGAAGGGGCTTGATTCTCAGCTATCGCGTTTATGTAAGTCGGTTTGGATGCTTCTCTGTCTTCGAATCAATGCGATACGTAAATTGCTTTCTGGGGAAGGTGCATGTGCGTGGATTTGGCCTATTTACCTGATCGCCCGCCTCTGCTATTCTGACGCAAAATCGGTGCAACATTTTTTCAAACAGATGGCATCTGCAATGATACTGGATAGCAACAAAATCCTCATCGTAATTCCCCTGTTTAACCACGGAGCCACGGTGCGAGACGTGGCAGAACGCACTCTTGCCGTACATGACAGGGTATTGGTGGTGGACGACGGTAGCACCGACGGTGGAGGCGACACCCTGCGGGGGCTCAATGTCCAGCTTGTCCGCCACGAGGTTAATCGGGGCAAGGGGGCGGCGATTATGACGGCGGCCCGCGAGGCGTCGCGGATAGGCATGACTCATGTCGTGACGATTGATGCCGATGGACAGCACTTCCCCGAAGATATACCGAGGTTGCTGGAGATTGCCCGGGAAGACCCGCTTTCCATTGTCGTGGGCAAGCGAGACTTTGCTAATGCTTCGGTGCCGGGTTCAAGCCGGTTCGGCCGGAAGTTTTCCAACTTCTGGCTTCGGGTGCAGACCGGTCGCGTGTTGGGCGATGTTCAGAGCGGTTTTCGGGTATACCCCGTCGAGGTGCTAGAGAGACTCGATCTGCACGAAACCCATTATTCTTTTGAGGTTGAGGTCCTGGTAAAGGCGGCTTGGGCCGGCATCCCTCTGCGGGATGCGGACATTTCGGTCTACTATCCCCCCGCGGGTGAGAGAATATCTCATTTTCGCATGTTCATGGATAATTTCCGCCTTTCGGTGCTCAATACCCGTCTTACGATCCGTTCGATGCTGCCGTTTCCCCATGAGAATTTTACGCCAGGCGGTGCGGGCGAAGTTCCGTCCCTGCTTCACCCCGTGAGACTGATAAAGAATCTCCTCTCCGATAATGCTACGCCGGGGAGGCTTGCGGCTGCGGGTATGGTGGGGATTATCCTGGGGGCTGCGCCGTTGATTGCCATACAGACTATAACGGTGCTGTTTGCCGCCGGCTACCTGCGGCTTAACAAAACGGCCGCCCTGAGTGCAAGCCAGTTGTGCATGCCGCCCATGGTGCCGGCCCTCTGTATTGAGACGGGCTACTTTATCCGCCACGGAGAATTTCTTACAGAGGTGTCATGGCGTACCCTTGGCTATCAGGGGCTTGAGCGCCTTTATGAGTGGTTCATTGGCTCCCTCCTGATCGGTCCTTTTCTCGGCGTGATTGTCGGCGGCCTTGTTTATGGGACGGCGATGGTGGTGCAAAGGAGTGGGCGTGGCGTTGCCGCATAAGGAAGAAGGCGCGCGCGGATGGAGCAGCAGGAGCGTCGGCGCAGGATGGCAGCACCGGTTTTTCTATTTTCTGATCCGCCTGGGAGGTGCGCGGGTCGCTGAGCTGGCCTTGTACTTCGTTGTCTTCTATTACATGACAGTGCGGCCGGACCAGCGCAAAAAAACTGAATATTACCTCCGGCGGCGTTTCCCCGACAGTGGTTATATGACGCGATGGCGGCAAAGTTACCGAATGAGCCTGGAGCTGGGCAGGGTGCTGATCGACCGAGCAGCCCTTGGGATTGTCGGATCCGACGCCGTATCGATCGACGTGAGGGGAAAGGAAGAGTTGCTGGACCTC
>JAOUDF010000329.1 GCA_029859385.1 Nitrospirota bacterium | reverse complement strand
CACGTTAGTAGGGCAGAAATCAACGCAGATGCTGCATCCCTTGCAGAATTTAGCGTTAATGACAATGTTCGGCAGTTTCTTCTCGGCCGCGTCTCCCATCATATCCTCCCGTATGCCTTATATTGGTCAGCACGTAAGTGCAACCGCTTTTTTTGCGGAAAAACATTATATACACAAATTCCGTTAAAAAAAAACAAAAAAAACCTTTTACCCCGTCCGACCGCTACTTCTTCAGCAGCTCCACCATGGTCTTGCCTATGTCGGCGGTGCTCTTCGTGACCTTTATCCCGGCGCTTCTCATGGCCTCCATCTTCTCCTCGGCCGTGCCCTTGCCGCCCGCGATTATGGCCCCTGCGTGCCCCATCCTCTTGCCCTTCGGCGCGGTTGCGCCCGCTATGTACCCGACGACCGGCTTCTTCACGTTCTTTTTTATAAAAGCGGCGGCGTCCTCTTCGGCGTTGCCGCCGATCTCGCCTATCATTACTATGGCCTCGGTTTTGGGATCTTTATTGAACAGGTCGATTACGTCGATGAAGTTCGTGCCGTTTACCGGGTCTCCGCCTATGCCGACGCAGGTGGATTGTCCGAGCCCAAGGCGCGTAAGCTGATCGACGGCCTCGTAGGTAAGGGTTCCGGACCTTGATACGACTCCGACCGTGCCTGCCTTGTGGATGTGTCCCGGCATGATGCCGATCTTGCATTCCTCAGGCGTTATGACGCCCGGGCAGTTCGGCCCGACTAGCCTTGCGGCCTTGCCTTCCATGAATCTTTTTACCTTTACCATGTCGAGAACCGGGATGCCCTCGGTTATGCAGATAACGAGCTTTACGCCCGCGTCAACCGCCTCCATTATGGCGTCAGCGGCGAATCCGGCCGGAACGTATATTACCGATGCGTCCGCGCCGGTCGTCTTTACGGCCTCGTCGACCGTGTCGAATACCGGAATATCATCGACCTTTGACCCGCCCTTTCCGGGCGTAACCCCGCCGACCATCTTCGTGCCGTAGGCGACCATCTGCCTTGAGTGGAACGTACCCTGTTCGCCGGTTATGCCCTGACAGATAACTTTGGTGTTCTTGTCTATTAAGATGCTCATCCGTGGTTCCTCCGGAATATTTTTATTAGGCTACTCAAAAAGTCCGTCTGCTGCGTTATCTTCGTCACTCGTCTATTTGTGCCGATTACATATTCGGCTGGGAGGCGTATATGCATATACGCCTCATTCCTCGCTCTCGATACAGATGATGCCTTGCATCTGGAGCTTTTTGATTAGCCTAACTAATTCATGAGCTTTTCTTAGCCCATTTAACCAGCCTACTTCGCGGCCTTAACGACCTTCTCTGCCGCCTCGTCCATGTGCTCGGCGGTCGTAAGGTTAAGCCCCGAATCCGCAAGCATCTTTCTGCCCTCTTTGACGTTCGTGCCCTGAAGCCTCACGACGAGCGGCACCTTTATGCCCACGTCCTTTGCCGCAGCGATGATGCCCTCGGCAATAATGTCGCAACGCATGATACCGCCGAATATATTGACGAGCACGGCCTTCACGTTCGGGTCCGACATCAGTATCTTGAATGCCGCCTTGACCTGGTCCTTCGTTGCGCCGCCGCCCACGTCCAGAAAGTTCGCCGGCGCGCCGCCGGAGAGCTTTATCATGTCCATCGTTGCCATGGCAAGGCCTGCGCCGTTGACCATGCAACCGATGTTGCCGTCAAGGGCGACGTAGTTAAGATTGTGCCTTGAGGCCTCTATCTCCTTCGGGTCCTCTTCGTCAAGATCGCGAAGCGACTCGATCTCCTTGTGCCTGAATAACGCGTTATCGTCAAAAGACACCTTTGCGTCGAGTGCTATCAAGTCGTTATTCTTCGTGACGACAAGCGGGTTTATCTCGACCATCGCGCAATCGGAGTTCACAAAGGCGTTATACAGGCCCGTTATGAACTTAACGGCCTTGCCGACGAGCGATTTGTCTATCTTATCGAGCCCCAGTCTGAAGGCGATCTTTCTTGCCTGATACGCAACGAGCCCGGCGGCCGGGTCGACGTACTCGGTGATTATCTTTTCAGGGGTCTTTGCTGCCACCTCTTCTATTTCCATGCCGCCCTCTGTCGAGGCCATTATCGCCACCCTCTGCGACCCTCTGTCTACGACGAGGCCGATGTAGAGTTCCTTGCCGATCTGGCAACCCTCTTCTATCAAGACCTTCTTCACTTCCTTGCCCGCCGGCCCGGTCTGGTGCGTTACGAGGATCTTTCCGAGCAGTTCTTCGGTAAAGCTTACGACGTCCTCGCGCGATTTGGCAAGCTTAACCCCGCCCGCCTTTCCGCGCCCTCCGGCGTGTATCTGAGCCTTGACGACGCAAACGCCCGCGCTTAAAAAGTCCTTTGCGGCTTCCTCGGCCTCGCCCGGCGTGAA
>JAOUDF010000088.1 GCA_029859385.1 Nitrospirota bacterium | reverse complement strand
AAGCAGAAACCAGAGAGCACAGAATACATAGAGCGGCGCTCTTCGATGCACAAAGAAAAGCCCGGCAGTAAGCGCAATAAGGGCGCCTATGGATATCCAAAACAGAGGATCGGTCATCTTGAATAGCTCAACAAAGTAATAGTATTTGAGGCCGAGGGGGACAAAGGCCATGCGAATATACTGGAGCAGCGCCATGCCGGCAGGATAAAACCGCTCGAACAGGGAACCCGACAAATGCTCAAAGGTAAGGCTCGGTGGTACGGCAAAAACCCGCAAAACAACGTAAAAGGCAAAAACCAGCAGATAAGGCAGCAAGAGCATCCAGCGGCGGCTCGACTGTTCTCCGATGATGACGGTTGTCGCAGAGGGACGAAGATAGAATTCGTAGAGAGGGAGGATTATCAGGAGGGCGATCGCTACCTCCTTGGAAAAGAGCGCGAGAAGAAAGCATGCGAGTGAACCCAGATAGCGGAGGCGCCGGATACGTTCCGATGGTACCGACGTCGCTCTCATATACGTCCAGAAGGCCAGTAGCATAAAGAGGGCGGCAAGAAGGTCGGTTCGGCCCGCGATAAATGCCGTCGACTCTGCATGGGTCGGATGAACCGCAAAGAACAACGCGGCAACCCATGGGACCAAACCGTAGTCTACCGTCCCCTTGAGCAATTCCCTGGCCACAAGAAATACCGATAAAACAACCATCGTGTTGAGGATGATGTTGGTAAGATGAAACCCCATGGGATTCTCTTCCCAGAGGAAGTAGTCCAGCGCGTAGGTACTCATCACAACGGGTCGATAAAAATTGGTGGATATCAGCGGGTCAAGTCTGAACTCCGAGACAAAGAACCCGGGGATACCGCCCAAATCACGGATATACCAGTTCTCCAGAATCAGTGATCGATCATCCCAGACAAACGAAAATCCAAGGGTAGGAAGATAGAGGCATATTGCCACAAGGACGAGGGAAAGCAGCTGAAAAACCGGCTGGTGAGAAGTCTCTCTGAGGTTCATCATGTGTATGTACAATAGAGCCCTGCCTTAGTCATGTCAAGGACGGTGTTGGCAATCTCCTCGATTTCGGTTTTGTGGTATGGTGTCTGGTACTTGTTCCTTTTGGGAGGTTGGCATGAAGCTCTCTGACTCTGTAACCCTACGGGGAAAACTGATAAAAAACCGGATCGTCATGCCCCCCATGGCGACCAACTACGCGTCGGAAGACGGCGGTGTCAGCGAACGGATGATCAACTACTACAGCAGGAAGGCGCTGGGCGGCCCCGGCATGGTCATCGTGGAAGCCACCCTGGTGAAGGAAGGGGGCAGCGGCTGGCACAATCAGCTCTCCATCGACCGGGACGAGCTTGTCCCCGGCTTCAGAACTCTTGCGTCAAAGGTACGGGAGAAAGGGGCGATAGCCCTTTTACAACTATTCCACGCCGGTCGCCAAACCTTTACCGAGAAGGTCGCCGTGGCGCCTTCAGCAATCTCCTGCCCGGTATGCAGCAAAGAAACCCGCGAACTGCACGGTGAAGAGGTGCTCGAAATAGAGGACGCCTTTGCCGATGCCGCACGACGTGCCATGGAGGCGGGGTTCGATGGCGTCGAAATCCACGGCGCCCACGGCTATCTCATCAGCCAGTTTGTGTCACCCCTCACCAACCATCGTACCGATGAATACGGCGGCAGCCTTGAGCGCAGGATGCGGTTTCCCGTCAATATCATCCGGAAGGTGCGGGAGGCCGTTGGCGAAAAGGCGATCCTTTCCTACCGGATGAATGCCGACGAATTTGTCCCCGAGGGAGTAGACATCTCCATGGGGAGGGAGATCGCCCGAATCATCGCCCAGGAGTCCGTTGACCTCATCCACGTCTCCGCGGGGCTCTACGAGGCATTTTTCAACGCCGAACTCATGGCACAGTTCAAGAAAAAATACGGTATCTATCGCCACCTTGCCCGCGAGATAAAGAGCGATATTCCCATTCCCCTTATCGCCGTAGGCAAGCTCGACAAGCCTGGAACAGCGCGGGAGGTTCTTCAGCAGGGCGAGGCTGACTTCGTTGCCGTCGGCCGAGGTATCCTCACCGATGACGAATGGCCGAAGAAAGCCCTCGCCGGCCGGGATGACGAAATCGTTTACTGCATTTACTGCGACGTCTGCAACTACCACAAATACGACTGCCCCATCTGATCCTGATCAGTATCCCTTCTTCAACCGCCGCATACGTCACATAAAAGAACGTTTCTTCGCCTCTCCCCTTCCCTCGTGAAAAATCTGCTCAAAACAGATAAGATTCACCGATCATTTGACGATAGTGAAACCGGAGGTTTTCATGCACAAGGCAAAAGCAATCATGGTCCAGGGCACCGGCTCTCACGTGGGGAAGAGCATCCTCACCGCGGCCCTCTGCCGGATTCTCAAACAGGACGGCTATAAAGTCGCGCCGTTTAAATCCCAGAACATGGCACTTAACTCATATGTCACCGCCGACGGGCTGGAAATGGGCCGCGCCCAGGTGGTGCAGGCCGAGGCGGCGGGAATCGCCCCCCGGGTGGAGATGAACCCGATCCTGCTGAAGGCCAATTCAGACACAGGGTGCCAGGTGATTCTCAAGGGAAAGGTCCACGGCAACATGAGCGCCGTGGAGTATCACCGGTTCAAGGATACGGCCTGGTCCGTGGTCACGGAATGCTACGACCGGCTGGCGCAAGAATTCGACGTCATCGTCATCGAGGGTGCCGGAAGCCCGGTGGAAGTAAATCTCAAGGACCGCGACATCGTCAACATGCGTGTGGCAACAATGGCCAATGCCCCGGTGCTTCTTGCGGCAGACATCGACCGCGGCGGCGTTTTTGCGTCGCTGGTGGGGACCATGGAGCTGTTGGAGCCTGAAGAGCGGCGGCTGGTAGCGGGCTTTGTCATAAACAAGTTCCGGGGCGACAAGACCCTGCTTCAACCCGGTCTTGATTTCCTTAGAGAAAAGACCGGGGTTCCCGCTATAGGAGTTGTTCCCTACCTTCGGGATATCCATGTGCAGGAGGAGGACGGCGTGGCGCTGGACAGGCCGCGCACCGTCGCCTCAAGTGCCGGCGAGGGGGAGCCGATAAAGGTCTATGTCCTGCGATTGCCGCATATTTCCAATTTTACGGATTTCGATGCGTTCAGGCACGACCCGATGGTTGAGCTCAGGTTTGCGGGGCCTGACGATGACCTGTCAGAGGCTCATGCGGTAATTATTCCCGGCAGCAAGAACACTATCGACGACCTCATGTTTCTCAAGAAAACAGGAGTGGCTGCCGACCTGAAACGGTACTGGAAGAAAGGCGGCACCATCGTCGGCATCTGCGGCGGATATCAGATCATGGGGCGGGTAGTCCGCGATCCCCATGAAGTTGAATCGAAGGGCGGAGCCGAGGAAGGGCTGGGATTGCTGGATACGGAGACAGTACTGGAGCGGGAGAAGATCACCCGTCAGGCCGAAGCGGTGACTCTGGATTCGGAGACCGGCTGGCCGGCAACGACCCTGAAGGGGTACGAGATACATATGGGACGGACGACGCGCGGCGCCTCAGCCCGTCCTTTTTTGACCATAGTCAAACGAGGGGACGAGCCGACGGATGTTGAGGATGGAGCCATTTCGGCCGATAACCGTTGCTGGGGGACGTATCTGCACGGCATCTTCGATAACGACACGTTTCGTCACGCCTTCCTAAAGCGCATCAGCGGCGCCTCGTTTGATAGAAGCGCTGGCTATGAGGCACTGAAGGAAAAGGGGCTCGACGATCTGGCCCGGAGTGTACGGGAAAATCTGGATATCGATTTAATAAAAGGATTGCTGTCAAGCCATGGATCTCGATGAACTGAAGAAACTTCAGGGCCAGCTCCTGAACGTCGGCGAGGAAGAACGGGCCGTAGAAGCGAAAACAGCCGAGATGGTCACCTTTCAGGTGCTGGTCTTCGAGCTGGGCCACGAGCGGTATGGTTTGCGTATTGCCGATATACAGGAAGTGGTAAAGAGCGCAAAGGTCTTCCCTGTCCCCTCCACGCCTTCGTATATCAACGGCGTCATAAACCTGAGAGGGAACATCGTCTGCGTGGTGAATCCCGTGATAAAGATGGGCGGCAGCGAAGCGACTCAGCAGCAGGAAAACCGTATCATCGTGGTGAAGTACGGAAACAGCTCCGTAGGCATCCTGGTAGACCGGATCATCGATGTAGTCGACATCAGCGAAACCGACGTCCATCCCCTTCCTCCCGAACATGTAAGTCCGTGTATCGAAGGGGACATCCGCCGAGACGGTGACAGCATACGATTGCTCAGGCCGGCTGAAGTACTCAGAAGGGACTGAGACCATGCACAGAGGAGGCCGGGCTGATCTGAGTGAAAAGCTGCCCCTCTTCACCTGCCGTGTGGGCAATACATGGTTTGCCGTCCCGGCAGTGGAGGTAGAGAAGGTGGTAAGCAGCGCGGAAGGATTGACGGTTGCCGCATTTCCAGGGATCGCTGTCAAACCCGGAGAGGGTGGTTCGTACATGGTCTCAAATTGCGGCGGATCAAGAGTTGGTTACCATATTGACGAAGTGGGCAGGATAGATGCCTTTCCGGCAAACTCTTTTTATCACCTGCCCGATTACCTGAAAGAACAGTGTCATCGAGCCGTATGGGGCATAGGGCTGGTTGGCGGCTGTGCCTATTTTCTGATTGATCTGGCTGACATCGATACGGAAACTATTTGAAACCGTCATCTCATCAAGGGGGGGACTGATGTTTAAGCAAAAACTCGAGGCCAAGATACTTGGGCTGGTGGTAGCCAGCCTTCTGTTTGGTTTTCTCATCGAATTCAGCTTCAACTATTTCATGGATTCAAATGAGATCAAGGAAGGCGGCACCGAGCGGGGCCAGGCCCTGGCCGACGTCGTCACAAAAAGTATCGAGGACTCGATGCTGGAGGGTCGGGCTGATACATCCCGCAGGCTGATTACCAATCTGGGGACGGTGCGGGGAGTAGAACTCCTGCAGGTCATACGACAAGACGGAAGCTACGCTTTTACCGACCTGTCGACCCTTGATACGGTTTTGAAGAAGGCTGAGAAATCAGATAACACTGGCGTCAACATGGATGCCATCAAGAAGGAGAAAACCGACCTGCAGGGCAGCGGGCAGAAATCGAGCAAGGCCGACGTGGCATCTACCCCTTACTTCAAGAAGGCTTTGGAATCGGAAGAAGAAGTGGTGTTTGAGGAGAGAATCAACGGCAAGGAGATGCTGACCCTCTTGCGGCCGATGAAAAACAAGACAGAGTGTCAGACATGCCATGGAGCAGACCACAAGGTGCGGGGCATAGTACGGATATCCCTCTCCATGGAGGAGACAAGACAGGATTTGCAGAACCATGTAAAGATGCTCTTCGGCATCTCTCTGTTCGTCATCATTCTCAACACGCTGCTTCTCAGGACATGGATCAAGCGGTTCATCATCAACCCTCTTCTCAAGGTAGCCGACGCGGCACGCCACGTAGCGGCGGGCAACATTCAGCAGACCGTCGACGTCAAACAGAGCGACGAGATAGGCCAGCTGGCCGAGAATTTCAATTCCTTGACCGCGGAAATGCGGGCCATGGCGGAGCAGGCGACAGCCGTAACAAAGGGCGACCTAACGAAGCATATTGAAGGAAAGGGCGAGCTGGCCGAGGCCTTCAATTCCATGATCTCCACGCTGCGCGTACTGATCCTGCAGCTCAAGGAGGCGACGAATCAGATAGATGCCTCCTCGTCCGACATCCTTGGTTCCGTTGAACATCAGGCGAGCGGATCGGTGGAACTGGCCGCGTCGGTCGCCCAGGTAACCGCTACCATCGAGGAGCTGACGGCTACGGCAAAGCAGATCGCCGAAACCTCCGGCGAAGTTGAAACAACGGCGGAAGAGACCGAGGAATCGGCCCGCCGGGGCGCCGAGATGGTGTACGACGCCCTCAAGGCCATGGAAGCGATCAAGGTGAGGGTGGCCGACATCACCAAGAAGACGCTGGTCCTGGGCGAGAAATCCCGAAACATAAACGAGATACTGGAGATCATCCACGAAATCGCCGGCGAGATACACCTCCTTGCCCTCAACGCCACCATTGAGTCGGCCGCGGCAGGAGAGCACGGCAAGAGGTTTGCGATCGTAGCTGCCGAGGTCCGACGCCTGGCGGAACGGACAAAGGAGTCGGCGACGGAGATCAAGTCGATCACCACCGAGATACAGACCGCCACCAACGCCTCGATCATGGCGACGGAACAGGGAGCCAAGGAGGTTGAAAGCGGTTCCGTTGTCGCGGAGAAGGCGGGAAGATCGCTTTCGGAGATCATCGAGATGGTGGAGCGGACAACCAGCGCCGCCAAGCAGATATCGATGGCAACCCATCAGCAGCAGACCGCCAGCGAGCAGGTTGCCGTGACCATGAAGGAGATATCGGGTATTACCAAGCAGAGCGCCAGCGGACTTAAACAGTCCTCGGCCGCGGCGGCACAGATGAGCCGCCTCGCCGATGACCTGAAGGGGAAGATCAGCCACTTCAAGGCGGACAAGAGACAATCTTCCTGACGGAGAAACTGTCATGTTTGACATGTCCGCCTTCATGGGCAAGTTCATAGAAGAGGCAAAGGAGCGTCTCCAGAAGCTAAACGACGGCATCCTCCTTCTTGAATCGCAGCCCGACGACAAGGAAGCGATCAAAGGCATCATGCGAGAGGCCCACACACTCAAGGGCTCCTCGAAAATGATGGGGCTCCTTGACGTCAACCGGGTAGCCCACATTATGGAAGACCTTATGGTCGCCATCTCCGATGGCCGCGTGGCGGTAAACTCTTCCATTGTCGACACCCTCTTCGCCGCCTGTGACATGCTGACGGCCCTTGTAGAGAAGGCCGCCGCCAATGATGACAAGGCCATTGACACAGAGCCGGTCTGCCGGATGCTGTCCGACGCCCTTGAGGGAAAGGTTGTCGATACCTCGAAGGGCGTAGGAACACCGGCCGCGACGACAACGGAGACTAAGACCGAAGCAGCTTCCCCTGCTCCCGATAGCGCACCGACACCAGATCAGCCGGTCCCATCGGAAGCACCGGCATCAGCCCCTCCGGCGGCGAAGAAGGCGCCTGAAGAAACCGTAAGAGTCGGCCTGGAAAAGATCGACCATATGGCCAGCCTCACTGCGGAGCTCATTACCGACAGCATCCGCGCCGTTGACTTTGGAAAGACCATCAACGATCTTTTCAAACGACTCGAGAAACAACGCAAAGAGCATTCACTCAATCGCCTTAACGCTGATGATCTGCTGGCAACCATTGTACCCGTCCTGCAGGACCTGTCCGACAGACATGGCAGTTTCTCCCTGCATCTCTCCCAGGTAGTCGACGACCTGCGCGACCATGTCATGGGTATCCGGATGCTGCCGCTTTCCACGGTATTTGACACCTATCCCAGGGCCATCCGCAACCTGTCGAGAGAGCTGGGCAAGAAGATAGAGTTTATCGTAGAGGGCGGAGAAACGAGCCTCGACAAACGGGTCATCGAGGCGATAGGCGACCCTCTCATCCATTTGGTGCGAAACTCGGTAGACCACGGCGTCGAATCTCCGGAACAACGCATCGCGGCGGGAAAAGCCGAGAAAGGGACTGTCCGGCTTTCGGCCGTGCAGAGGGGTGACCGCATCATCATCCAGCTGGAGGACGACGGAAAAGGGATCGACCCTGCCGGAATAAGAAGTGCCGCCGTACGGAAGAATTTTCTCTCGGAAGCCGATGCCATGAAGCTCTCCGATATCGACGCCATAAACCTGATCTTTATGCCCGGATTCAGTTCCAAAACCGCCGTTACCGACGTGTCGGGCAGAGGGGTCGGCATGGACGTGGTCAAGACCACTGCCGAGAAACTGGGCGGTATGGTCTCCGTCACATCCGAGCTTGGAAAGGGGAGTCGCTTCACCGTCGAGCTCCCCCTTACCGTGGCCCTGCTCAAGGTCCTGTTGGTAGGCTGCTCAGGACACACCTTTGCGATACCGGTATCATCCATCGAGCAGATCATTTCTCTCCGGAGAAGCGATGTTTTCAGCGTCGAAGGGGCGGAGATGTTCTACCATGCCAACCATGCCGTACCTTTGAAGTATCTGTCAAACGTACTTGAAATACCTTGCACGACTGAGGCTGCCGATAGCTCGACGGTCCT
This sequence comes from Nitrospirota bacterium, assembly GCA_029859385.1. Classification (GTDB taxonomy): domain Bacteria; phylum Nitrospirota; class JAOUDF01; order JAOUDF01; family JAOUDF01; genus JAOUDF01. Next base: position 1,728 of record JAOUDF010000088.1, on the reverse strand, counting down.
GATCATCCGCGGAGAGAACGAGAAAAAGGCGGGCCTCATGGTCGATACCGTCGGTGACGATGAAGAGATTGTCATCAAAGAGCTGGGCAACTATCTCGGCAAGGTACAAAAGGTTTCGGCCGCCACCATCATGCCTGACGGCCGCATAGTCATGATTGTCGATATTCCCGAAATATTCCGGTCAGCCTCAAGGGCAGGCGCGCTTTCCGCAAGGCCGGAGACGACCGCTGTCGAAACCCAGCCACGGACAAAACGGGTGATTCTGGTAGCAGAAGACTCGCTGCTGGTACGAGAACTCGAAAGGGATGTCCTTAAAGCAGCGGGTTATGAAGTGGTGACCGCCATCGACGGGAAGGATGCCCGGGAAAAGATTGAGAAACAGGAGTTCGACCTGGTACTTACCGACATAGAGATGCCCCGAATGGACGGCCTCGAACTGACAAGACAAGTGCGGGCTGACGACCGCCTCAAAGAGATACCGGTAATCGTCATGTCATCGCTGGACAGCCCTGACACCAAGCGCCAGGGAATGGATGCCGGGGCGGACGCTTATATCGTCAAGAAAGAGTTTGACCAGCAGGACCTGCTGGATACGGTAAAGAGACTTATTCGCTGAAGAGGTATTAATGCCATCGATTACCCGGGTTCTGGTAGTAGACGATTCCGCCCTTGTCCGTGAGATGATCTCCGCGATCCTCACGGACGTACCCGACATCGAGGTTGTCGGAATGGCGTCCAACGGCCTTGAAGCTACAAGAATGGTCGCAACGTGCAAGCCCGACCTGGTCACCATGGACCTCAATATGCCGGTAATGGACGGTTTCGAGGCAACCGCAACCATCATGGAAGAGACGCCTACCCCCATTCTCATCCTTTCGTCTTCCATAGACGGTGATGACGTCATCAACTCCATGAAGTCGCTTGCGGCAGGCGCCCTCGATGTCATGGAAAAACCGGCCGGGGGCAATGAGTGGAGCAGAAATGCCCAGGCCCTCCGGGAAAAGGTGCGGCTACTCTCCAGGGTCAAGGTTTGTCCCCACGCGAGAGCGAAAAACCAGGCGCTCTTCTCCATCGGCGCACAGCCTGAGACCACCAAGCCGAGGGACTATTCGATCATCGGCATTGGCGTTTCCACCGGCGGGCCGGGCGTATTGAGGCAAATATTAAAAAAATTGCCCGACAATTTCTCTCCGGGGATAGTTATCGTTCAGCATATTACCGATGGCTATACCCAGGGGTTGGCGGAATGGCTTGACAGCGAATGCCGGATCAATGTCAAGGTTGCCGAAAACGGAGAACTGATCAAGGCAGGAACCGCTTATCTCGCCCCCGACAAGTACCACATAAAGGTTTCACCCGCAGGGAAAATCCGGTATGACGACTCTCCGGCCCTGGCAGGACACAAGCCGGCCGCCGACGTTTTGCTCAAATCGATCGCCTCCACCTTCGGTCCCTCGGCCGTAGGGATCATTCTTACCGGCATGGGGAGGGACGGTGCCGACGGGATTCTGCAGATAAAGAATGCCGGTGGTCATACCATCGCGCAGAACCAGGAAAGTTGCGTGGTCTTCGGCATGCCAAAGGTCGCCATAGAATTGGGCGGTGTAAACAGGGTCCTTTCCGAAGAGGGGATCGTGAAAGAATTGTTAACCCTTAACAAGATGCAATCGGTATGAGTAAGGCAAAGGTACTCCTCGCTGACGATAGCCCTACCATTCTCGAGATGGT
>JAOUDF010000087.1 GCA_029859385.1 Nitrospirota bacterium | reverse complement strand
GGGCGCCGGGGAGCATGGCATGCTTCCAGAGTATCTGCTGGCCCAGGTAGAGATGGGTCAGGGGGCCCCAGGCAAATGCCGGCTCCGCGCCGAGAAAAAGGAAAATCGCTGTTGCGAGAAGGATGACTTTGCTCATGTTTCCTTTTTTGAAAGGTTATGAAAAATCGGGGGATTCTATCACAGCAGGCCCCGATGGTCAAAAAACGGAAAAGGTCTTCCCGCCGTTACGGCGAAAAGACCTTTGAAACACACCCGGCGTCGCTTTCACTGATCGCTGTCTCACCTCCGTGGGCCTCTTGATACGCCCGGCTGAAAGCGGTTTTTTGCAAGTTCCTTATGAGACCTTGCCAGCCTTCATTGCAGGTAGTCACGAGGTCTTCGGTATCCGTTTCAACAACGTCTTTCTACCGGATACCGTTCACCAGGATGGAGTAGGTACGCCACTGTGCTCGGCCAGTGCGACACCGGGATTTTCTTCTTCCCTGATATTATTTTACCACACCTGTATGAATCTGTCGGCCGACTACTTCCGGACCTGCCCGCTGCCGTAAATGATATATTTTGTCGTCGTCAGGTCCTCCAGCCCCATGGGGCCACGGGCGTGGAGCTTCGACGTGCTGATCCCCACCTCGGCCCCCAGGCCGAACTGGCCACCGTCGGTAAAACGGGTCGAGGCGTTCACGTAAACCGCCGCAGCATCGACCTCCTGAAGAAACCGCTGGGCGTGGGAGTAGTTCTCCGTAATGATGGCCTCCGAATGGCTCGACCCGTGCTCGGCGATATGGTCGATGGCCTCCTGCAGCGAATCCACCACCTTCACCGAGATGATGAGGTCGAGGTACTCGGTGTCCCAGTCCTCCGCGGAAGCGGCGACGGCGTAAGGCAGAATCTTGAGGGTTCTCTCGCAGCCGCGGATTTCGACCCCCGCCTCCTTGAATTTTTTGCCGATGGCAGGCAGCCAACCATCGGCCGCTTTTTTGTGTACCAGCAGCGTCTCCATGGCATTGCAGACGCCGGGGCGCTGGACCTTGGCGTTGTAACAGATCTTGAGCGCCATCATCGGATCGGCGTCCTCGTCCACATAGGTGTGGCACAGCCCCTTGTCGTGCTTGACCACCGGTACCGTGGAGTTTTCGGCTACCGCCTTTATCAGCGCCTCGCCACCCCGGGGGATGACCAGGTCGACAAACTTGTCCAGCTTCAGCATCTCCATTACTGCCGCCCGGTCGGTGATCTCCATGACCGCCACGGCATCGGCCGGGATACCCGCCTCGGCTCCAGCCTCCTTCAGCGCCTTGGCAATGGCGGTGTTGGAGTGGATCGCCTCGGAGCCGCCCCGCAGGATGACCGCATTGCCCGTCTTGAGGCAGAGGCTGGCCGCATCGGCCGTTACGTTGGGACGCGACTCGTAGATGATCCCCACTACGCCGATAGGGACACGGACCTTGCCAATCTGAAGGCCGTTGGGCCGCTTCCACATGCGGATTACCTCGCCCACCGGGTCGGGCAGCCCCGCCACTTCGCGCAGGGTGTCGGCCATCCCCTTTACCCTCTTTTCGTCCAGCATCAGCCGGTCGAGCATGGCCTTGGAGAGCCCCTTGGCCTCGCCGTCGGCCATGTCCTTCTTGTTGGCCTCGATGATTGCGGCGGCCTGCTCCTCCAGCCGGTCGGCCATCTTCAGCAGGGCGGTGTTCTTCACATCGGTGGAAAGGGTTGCCAGGGTGCGGGATGCGGCCTTGGCGCGTTTTGCGATGTCGGTAACGTATTCCTTGATGTCCATGTCGGCTCCTTATACCACCACCATGTCGTCCCGGTGGATGACTTCATCAAAATACTTGTATCCCAGTATCTTTTCGATCTCGGTGGTCTTTGCCCCCTTGATCTTCTGCAGGTCGGCAGCAGGGTAGTTCACCAGGCCGCGGCATATCTCGTTTCCGTCCGGGTCGACGCAGGAAACCACATCGCCCAGGTCGAATCGGCCGTGGACCTCTTTTACACCTGAAGGGAGAAGGCTCTTGCCGTTTTCCCGTACGGCCTTCGTCGCCCCGGCGTCGAGCACCAGCGACCCCTTGGGTTTGAGGGTGATGGCGATCCACTGTTTGCGGGAAGGGAGGGGGCAGACCTCGGGAAGAAAGAGAGTCCCTTCCTGATGCCCTGAAAAGAGGGAGGCGATGGTCTCGGGCCGCGTGCCGTTGATAATGGCGGTGGGAATACCTGCCGACGCGGTCTTCTTGGCCGCATGGACCTTTGACGCCATGCCGCCGGTCCCCTCGATGGTGGCGCTGCCGCCGGCACTCCTGAGGACTTCGGGGGTAATCTGTTCCACCACGTCGCGCAGAGTGGCGTCGGGATTCTTTCGCGGGTCCTCGGTGAAGAGGCCGTCCACGTCGGAGAGGATGACGAGCAGGTCGGCGTGGAGCATGCTGGCTACCATGGCCGAAAGGGCGTCGTTGTCGCCGAATTTGAGCTCTTCCACCGATACGGCGTCGTTCTCGTTGATGACGGGGATGACGCCCAGCTCGATGAGGGTCGACAGGGTGTTTCGTGCGTTGAGGTAACGCTGCCGGTTGGCGAGGTCGGCGTGGGTGAGGAGTACCTGGGCCACGTGACGACCGTATTTTCGGAAATGTTTTTCGTAGGCCTCTACCAGCCCGCTCTGGCCGACCGATGCTGCGGCCTGCTTGAGGGGGATCTCCCGGGGGCGCTCTTTCAGCCCCAGCCGCGCCATGCCGGTGGCAATGGCGCCGGAGGAGACCACCACGACCTGTCGGCCGTCTTCGGCCAGGGCCGCTATCTGGGCGGAGAGCCTGGCGAGGCGTTCCTCATTGAGGCCGCTCTCTTTGGAGGTGAGGACGGCGCTGCCGATCTTAAGGACGACAAGGCGCGCCTTTTTAGTAATGTCCCGCCGTACTCTGGTGGCCTTCTCCATGTTGGCTTCGCAATTCCTCTACCGTTTTCGACATATGCTCAAGCAGTTGGGAGATTCCCTTGCCCGTCGCCGCGGAAATCTCGAAGAAGGGAAGCCTTTCGGTGCGGCACCAGGCCTTGAGCTTATCGAGCTTTTCGTGGTCCTGTGCCGCGTCGGCCTTCGAGGCCACGACAATCATGGGGCGGTTCAATAGCGATTCATTGTAAAGCCGCAGCTCGCGGTTGACAACCTCGAAATTGTGCACCGGGTCGTCGACAGCCAGGTCGGAGATATCGACAAGGTGGAGAAACAGCTCAGTGCGCTCCACATGACGAAGAAACTGGTCGCCGAGGCCCGAGCCCTGGTGGGCCCCTTCGATCAGACCGGGTATGTCGGCAACCACGAAGCTCCGGTACTCGCGGTGTTTTACCACGCCGAGGTTGGGAACAAGGGTGGTGAAGGGGTAGTCGGCGATCTTCGGCCGTGCCGCGGAAATGACCGAGATGAGGGTCGATTTACCGGCATTGGGAAGCCCGATGATCCCCACGTCGGCCAGCAGCTTTAGCTCGATCTCCAGCAAGCGCTCCTCGCCTTCCTCCCCCGGCTGCGCATAGCGCGGGGCCTGGTTGGTGGCGGTGGCAAAGAAGGCGTTCCCTTTGCCGCCCCGGCCTGCCGCGGCGCCTACGAACTCCTGTCCGTTTTCTACCAGGTCGGCCAGCTGCTCGCCGGTCTGGGCATCCTTTACCACCGTGCCCGCCGGCACCCTGATGATGATCGGCACGGCATTGGCGCCGTGCTGGTTCTTGCCCCTGCCGTGCTCGCCGTGCCGTGCCCGGTATTCGGCATGGTAGCGGAGGTCGATGAGGGTGCTGAGCTGGTTGTCCACCTGAAAGATGATATCGCCGCCGCGACCGCCGTCGCCGCCGTCGGGACCGCCCCTCGGGACGTACTTCTCCCGGCGGAAGCTCACGCACCCCCGGCCGCCATCACCGGCTTTTAGATAAATTTTTGCCTTGTCGACAAACAATGGATAACTCCTGTAAACAAAAAAGGCCGGTCATTTTGACCGGCCTCAATGCTCTTTCGTGTGTTACGGTCTACGCCGCTGCTTCCGCAGGATAGACGCTGACCTTCTTCCTGTCGCGGCCGTACCGCTCAAACTTCACCACGCCGGTAACCTTGGCGAAGAGGGTGTCGTCACCGCCCTTGCCGACGTTGTTGCCGGGGTGCACCTTGGTGCCGCGCTGCCTTACGATGATGCTGCCGGCTGATACCGTTTCACCGCCGAAGGCCTTGACGCCAAGTCGTTTGGAATGGCTTTCCCTGCCGTTTCTTGTACTACCTACGCCTTTTTTGTGAGCCATTGAAAAAACCTCCAGATCTTTATGGGTGACTACCGGCCGTTGAAACTAGGCCGAAATCTCCTGAATCTTCACCCGGGTATAGTATTGCCGGTGGCCGATGGTCTTCTTGAAGCCCTTCCTCCTCTTCTTCTTGAAGACGAGGACCTTCTTCTCCCTGTCCTGCTCTACCACCTTGGCCGTCACCTTTGCGCCGTCAATGGCGGGGGCGCCGACAGTTACCTTCTCGCCGTCCCCTATCATAAGCACCTTGCCGAGCTCCACGGTGTCGCCGACTTTGACGTCGATCTTCTCAAGCTTTACCGTTTCGCCGGGGGCAACCTTGTATTGCTTTCCGCCGTTCTCAATGATCGCGTACATGATTCCTCCAGAATTCCTACAGTTTTACGAAGCGCAAATTTATAGCACAGTCGCCTTTGAGATGTCAACATTTAATGCATGCCGGGATAAACCGACCCCAAGACCCCAAGGGTTTTGGGGGCTATCGTATGCTCCAGTCCGCATGGTCCGAAGTCGTAGAGTCGTCATTCCGGCGAAAGCCGGAATCCAGTTTTCAGATAGTTACAAAACCTCTGGACACCGGCTTTCACCGGTGTGACGACTTCAAGGGCGATTTTGACGAGACTCTGACTGTGTTCCGCCTCTACTATTTTCCGCAATTTCCGATTAGTATAGGTGAGTTGGCAAATTACCCCTATTCTGTGGTGATAAATGAAAAAAATCCTTGTAACCGGCGCAACCGGCCAGATAGGGACCGAACTGGTCACCGCCCTGCGTGAACGCTATGGCGCCGATAACGTAGTGGCTGCCGGCCACAGGGCTCAGGCCGATAGGGAGCTGCGGGAGAGCGGCCCTTACTGTACCCTCGATGTACGGGACGCCCCCGAGCTGGAACAGGTGGTGCGGGAACACCGCATCGACACCATCTTCCACATGGCGGCCCTCCTTTCGGCGACGGCCGAGAAGAACCCCTGGCTGGCCTGGGACGTGAACATGAACGGTCTGCTCACCGTCCTCGAGGTGGCCCGCGAGCATCGATGTGCCATCTTTTCCCCCAGTTCCATCGGTGCCTTTGGCCCCGGCACCCCCGCCGACGACACCCCGCAGGACACCATACAGCGGCCCACCACCATGTACGGCATCACCAAGCTGTCGGGCGAGCTTCTGTGCGACTACTATTTCCGCAGGTTTGGTATTGACGCCCGGGGGCTGAGGTTCCCCGGTCTTATCTCGTGGAAAACGCCGCCCGGCGGCGGCACCACCGACTATGCCGTGGAGATATTCCACGCTGCCATAAAGGAGCGGCGCTACGAGTGTTTCCTCAAAGAGGGAACGCGCCTCGATATGATGTATATGCCCGATGCCCTGCGGGCCGCCATTGAGTTGATGGAGGTGGAGCCGTCACGGCTCGCTCACCGCAACGCATTCAACGTTACCGCCATGAGCTTCGCCCCCGAGGAGATTGCCGCCGAGATACGGAAACATATCCCCGATTTCTCCATGTCGTATAAGGTTGACCCGGTGCGCCAGGCCATCGCTGATTCGTGGCCGCATCACATGGACGACAGCGCAGCCCGCCGGGAGTGGGGCTGGAAGCCGGAATACGACCTCGCGGCCATGGTTAAGGAGATGCTGGAGAAGCTCGGGGAACAGAAAAGGGAGGGGTGAGCATGTCGCTGACCAGGCTGGAACAGGCTGTTTCCGCAAAACTTGCCGACCTGCGTGCCGAAGGGCGGCTCAAGGGTGCCGAGAAGGTGGTGACCGCCATCCGCGAGGGCAGGGACTGCTATGGTCCCCGGGTTCTGCTGGCAGGGCAGGGGGATAAGGAGTTTCTTCGCATGAACTCCAACTCCTACCTGGGCCTCTCGCTGCATCCCGAGGTAATAAAGGCGGAGGAAGAGGCGGTGCGGCGCTTTGGCGCGGGGCCGGGTGCGGTTCGTTTTATCAGCGGCACCTGCGAGCCCCACGTCGAGCTGGAGAAAAAGCTGGCGGCCTTTCACGGCAGGGAAGCAGGGATGATCTTCAGCGCGGCCTATGCGGCGATCATGGGCGTGCTGCCCCAGCTGATTACCGACGAGACGCTGGTGGTGAGCGACGAGCTGAACCACAACAGTATCATCAATGCCATCCGGCTCTCCCGGCCGGCGCAGAAGGCGATCTACCGGCATCTGGATATGGCCGGGCTGGAGGCGGTCCTCAAGGAGCATTCCGGAAAGGTGCGGCGCGCCGTAGTGGTGACCGACGGCATCTTCAGCATGCGAGGCGACCATGCTCCGCTGGACCGGGTCGTTGAGGTATGCCGTGCCTATGAAACGGGCTACGAGGAGGGGATCATCACCGTTGTCGACGATTCCCATGGCGTGGGGGCCTTTGGGAAAACGGGCCGGGGTACGGAGGAGTATGTCGGCGCCCGGGTGGATATCCTTTTGGCCACGCTGGGGAAGGCGCTGGGTGTTAACGGCGGGTATGTCGTGGCATCGGCTCCCGTGGTGGAGTACTTGCGGGAGACGTCGCCCTTTTATATCTATTCCAACCCCATTACCCCCGGCGAAGCGGCTGCCGCGGCCAGGTCTCTCGAAATCCTCGATAGTCCTGAGGGTCTGGCGATGCTTGAAAAGATACGATATCTGGCATCGCGTCTGCGGGAAGGGTTCGCGAAGCTCGGGTATGAAACGATTGCCGGCGACCATCCCATTGTTCCCCTTCTGGTGCGGGATACCCGGCGGACAGCCGACCTCGTTCGTTTTCTCTTTGATCACGGCATCCTGGCAACAGGGCTCAACTACCCGGTGGTGCCGAAAGGGGAGGAGGAGATCCGTTTTCAGGTTAACGCCAGCCATACGGATCGAGACGTTGAATCTCTGCTGAGAATCCTGAAAAAATTCTGATCTCCACCCTCAGCGAAAAGTCTTTCTTTGGGGATTGGTGGCCCTTGTCACCCGCTTGTTCCTCTGCTGTCGCAATTAATTCAATTCAGTTGACAAAGATTCTCATATTCTATAGTCTAGGCGCTTGTTCGGGGCGTAGCGCAGCCTGGTAGCGCACACGGTTCGGGACCGTGGGGTCGGAGGTTCGAATCCTCTCGCCCCGACCATTATTGCAGGCTCTGTCGGCTGTTTTTTGCGGCATTATCTGCATCCAGGCAGATTTGCCGCAGCCGGCGTACCTTCCGGAGGAATCGTGACGCTGTCCCTTAAGCTTAAGGCTTTTTCCAAGGGAATTGGGCGGTTCAGGTTGTTCAGTATTCCCACGTCATTCTTTCCTGTCTTTTGTGGCATCGCCCATCAGTCTCCTCATTTAATGTGTCGTAACAGCGAATTCGCCGGCAAAGCCCTGTTCAGGGGGGTGCGGTCGGGGTTGGATAGGTATTGATTTTTCCTGATATGTTAGGTATTGTATTTTTTTGTGTGTGCATGAGGGCATGAGAAACGGGTGCGGAAATCATGATGCAGCGTGAAAAGAAAGTAAAATCCAGAAAAAAAAGCCCTCTTGACGAAATTCGGGATGAGTCCGAAGCAACGATGGTAGACTCCGCGGAGCGTCCTGTTGAGTCGGAGAATGCCGGAGACACTGAAGACGCTGAGGATTCCGAGGGTGTTCTGGAAGAACCGTTGTGGGATAAAGAGACCCCGCGCGAAGAGGCAGCTCCGCCCTCCAAGTCTGCCGACCCCCTTCCGCAATATCTTAAAGAGATTCGCCGGACTCCCCTGCTGACCTTTGAGGAGGAGCAGGAGCTTGCCAAACGAATTGCCGAAGGTGATGAGGATGCACGGCGCAAGATGATCGAGGCAAACCTGCGTCTCGTGGTAAAGATCGGCCGCCGCTACCTGAACAAGGGCATGGAACTCTCCGACATCATCGAAGAGGGGAATATCGGGCTTATCAAGGCAGTCGAGAAATTCAAGTACGAGAAGGGGTTCAAGTTCAACACCTATGCCTTCTGGTGGATACGCCAGGCCATAGAGCGGGCGCTGATCAACCAGACCCGGATGATCCGGCTACCAGTGTATGTGGTCGAGATAGTCAACAACTTCTCTAGGACGGTGCAGCGCCTCTTCCAAAAGCTCAACCGTGACCCGACGGTTGAGGAGATAGCCCGGGAGATGGGTGTCTCCGAAATGCAGGTCCGGGATATTTTTCAGCTCATCCAGAAGACCTATTCTCTCGATGCCCCGGTGGGCGACAAGAGTGACGATACCTTCAAGGATATTATCAAGGATGAGAGGAGCGCAACTCCCGAGGAGCAGGTCGACCATGTACTGCTCCACGAGCAGGTCCGGGAGTGGCTCGGCCACTTGACAGACAAGGAGCGCGAGGTCATAATCCTGCGGTTCGGGCTGGGAGCGGAAGATCCGCAGACGCTTGAGAAGATCGGCCAGCAGTTCGGGATGACGCGGGAGCGCATCCGGCAGATAGAGGCCCAGGCGTTGATAAAGCTCAGAAACCTGAGCCGCCGCAAACAGATCGACCTCGACGGCATGCTCTAGTCGAAAAAAGGTATCTTAACAATTTCCCAGGAGGGATGGCCAGTGTTCAAAAGCCAGATACGCGACATTCCGGATTTCCCCAAGCAAGGCATACTCTTTCGTGACATTACCACTCTTCTGAAGGACGGCGATGCATTCAAACGGGCTGTCGACAAGTTTACCGCCTTCTATCAGAACGAAGGGGTAGACAAGGTTGTGGGGATTGAATCGAGAGGGTTTATCTTTGGCGCACCGCTGGCTTACAATCTCGGAGCCGGGTTCGTTCCGGTGAGAAAGCCGGGCAAGCTTCCCAGCGACATCTATGAGGCGACCTACGAGCTGGAATACGGCCAGGATACACTCAACATCCATCAGGATGCCATTTCTCCCGGTCAAAAGGTCTTGCTGGTTGATGACCTTCTTGCGACCGGCGGGACCATGGGGGCGGCGGTACAGTTGGTGAAAAGACTGGGCGGTATCGTTGTCGGCATTGCGTTCCTGGTGGAGTTGACCGACCTGAAGGGACGAGAGAAGCTTGCGGGGCAGAGTGTTCTGTCTTTGGTTACCTACTGAGTCAAGCCATCGGGCTGACGGGAAAAGATTTCAGCCAGCCTTCAGCCTTGAGCCCGAAGCTTTCCTTTCAGGAATTCCTCGCGGCTTATCTGCTCAATGAGCTTTACGCCGTTGCCGCGCCGTTTGTTCTTCACGCCCGGCATTACCATTGCGGCGGCATAGAGCGAGATGATATCGTTGCCGGCGGAATAGTACATCCGTTCCTGGCTCTTTCCAGCGCCGACATGTCCTTTCTCAAGCAGTATTCTGTAATACATTGCGACCTCCTTCTTAATTGCCCGGTCAGTCTCTACTGGGGGAATGACCCGGCAATCCTGGCCAGTTCCTGAGGATTTATCTCCCCGATTACGGTAAAGGTTGAATTCTTGTATCCGAAGACCAGCAGGCTGGTCTGCCCGAACTGTTTCAGGTATCCATCACTACCGCCGGAAAGGGAGACCTTTCGCATGCCTCGTGGCTGGGCAGGGTCCTTCTTTGTGTCCTGAAATATCGAGAGTGAGGTCAGGCCGTCTCCGTAAGCCAGCTGTACTTTGTATGGCGCGGTTTTTCCGATGAGAGACACCTCTCTGAGGGCATATCCCGGCGGTACATAGGCAGGCATCGGAATCGGGGCTCCCAGGATTTTCGACGCGCTT
>JAOUDF010000328.1 GCA_029859385.1 Nitrospirota bacterium | reverse complement strand
CGCAAAATCCGAATCCCGAGGAGGCCGCAAAAACCGTTCGCCAAAAGAACAACCCCGAGGTAAATCTGAAAAACATTCAAAGACCCGATCTCAAAAAGAAGTGACCAGTGGCTCGGAGTTCTTGACAAAACAAACAAATTTATATATCTTATTTGGATTGGCTTCCTGCGCCTGTAGCTCAGCGGATTAGAGCATCGGCCTCCGAAGCCGAGGGTCGGAGGTTCGAATCCTCTCAGGCGCGCCAATTTGGCACTTTACGCCGAAGGATTCGAAAACATAATATAATTAAATTTTACCAGTTTTTCTTTTTCTAACCTTGCCGGAAAAAGAAGACCGCTTACTAAAATGCGGTTTTTTTAGTTTAGCAACCGGAAATGCAAGGTTGTCGGGCCGCTAGCTCAGTTGGTAGAGCAGCTGACTCTTAATCAGCGGGTCGTAGGTTCGATCCCTACGCGGCCCACCAATACAATCAAGGGGTTACGGAGCAATCCGTGGCCCCTTTTGATATTTTTGATAGGCAATGTGCATAAATTGTGCTAATTCCATCCAGCACGGTAACTACGCTTCTAAGGCTCTCAGGTCAATGGTGAGCATAACGCTGGCTCATATTGATATCCTTGTGGCCCAGGAGCTTTGACACTGTATAGAGAACGATTGTTCTGCCCTCGTCGCTCGCCTCGGTCTTCTTTGTCAGGTTGCCGGTCTTATCATACTCGTAGCTGTGTTTGATGTCGCTTACAAGGGTATTGGTGTCCCCAGATTTCGCATACGCCCTCACTCTAAAACAAGCGTCCTATACAAACCTTCTTCCAACATCTTATTATTACGGTCGAAAATAGTATGTCTATATACATCCTTTGCGCCGTTATGAAAATGAGCAGCCAACCCATTAGATTCTGGTCTAAATTCCCCCATAGTACCCCATATAGCATGCGGCCCGGACGAACCACCGTTAAATGGCCATAAGTACGCATATGACGTCTGCGCCATCAATAACAACACTAATATTGCAAAAGAAAATCTTATCTTTTTCATGCTCACACCGGCTCCTTACTTGGCAAATTCGTTCTTATATATCTGCGCCTTGTCGCCGATTCTAACGAGTATGCGCCTGCCGTTATCTATAACTTTTACCTGCGGATTACCGGCTCTTTCCTTAATCCCATGCCCGACTATCTTTTTCTTATGCAACAATTCACCGCTAAAGTTATATATGAATAAATACCTGGGCAAGTCAGCTTCTTTTGCATTGTCCTCATATTCTTGAGCAACAATTGCAATTACGTCGTCTGAAACATCAATGTTTTGAAATATTATATTAGGCAAATTGTGTTTGATATTAGCTATGAATTTAGGGTTTGCCAAGTCATAAATATAGTAGCCTCCAGCGCCTAATATTACGGCGAATTTTTCCGATAGTTCAAAACCAAATTTGCAACCACTACAGCCCATGAAATCTTTTTTTAACAGCAACTCTCCAAATTTATTATATATATATATATATGAAATATCAGTTTTAACTGCATACGTGATCATAAGGACAAAATTTCCATTTGGAGAAATACCAATTGGCCCAGTCAACAGTTCTCGCTTCTCCTTTTCAAGATGCTTTACCCAAAGTTGCTTACCCGAAATATCAAAAAAAGCAACCGATGGATCATATTCATAATATCCTGCGGCAAAATAATTACCGTCATCCGACATTCCGAATTGACCTCTTCTTACACCTGAATCTACATCCGGATTAATCACCTTACTTTCCTGACTCTCGACGTTATAAAGCTTAAAATCCCTGCCACAACCGCCCTCGCCGCAAGCAGATACGATAACAACGCCGCCATCTGCCTGCGAAAGCCAATATCCGTCCATAAATGCCAGGTCTTCTTCCTCCCAGAGTAAATCCCCGTTCTCGTCGAGCATTTTAAACAGGCTCACTTCTACGCCTTTTTCACCGATAATCTTGGAGATATTCTGAGACATGCGTTTCCCGTCAGGAGAGAATTCAGTAATCAGACCGTTCTTAATCGGCTTTCTTTTTACAATGTTGCCCATATCGTCAAGAAAGACAAGTTCCGTTCCGGTTGATATTACCCTGCCGTTTTTGGACATTTTGACATCATCGGAATTTGAGTAGGCAGGCTTCTCTTTTTTCATTTTCTTGCGATCATAGGATTCAAACTTATGCTCCTTTTCAAGAAGCGGCTCCTTCGGTTCTTTAGCCGGCCCTGCGCTGAACGCGCTACCCGTAATAACCAGCGTTAAAAATAAAACAACGACAAAGGATAATTTATTAATCTTCATGCTCGCCCCTTTGAAAAAAGTTTTTGCAATTCAAAATGCATTAACTGATAATCGATACCGCTCTGCGATTCAGCCGAATACCCGCACAGAATCCGCTGACACGCAAAAAAAGCCGATGC
>JAOUDF010000086.1 GCA_029859385.1 Nitrospirota bacterium | reverse complement strand
TACGGCATACTCTTCGCCGAAGAAAGAAACCACGACGCCATGGACCGATTCATCGACCCGCGCCAGGGCACAAAGGGCCGTATGTTCCTGCCCCTTGAGCTGAAGGTTGTCCCACGCCAGTTCCCGCGCCTCGGCGAAATCGAAATTCTGCCCTTTCGGCGATACCGACTCGCTCATCACGCCACCGCCCCGCACTGATCCTGTGCCTGAATATCCGGGTTGATCCTGCCGCGTTCGATCAGATTCTTCAGATAGTTCATTGTATTCTTCCCCACACCATCCCCGATCGGGCAGATAGAGACAAGGTGACCGTACAGATGATGGAGGTCGCGCACCGTATCGACATCGTACCAGTAGGGGAGGACGGCGTATTCCAGCTTTTCCGCCCGGGCCTTTCTCAGGGTGATATTGAAGACATTCATGGTGCTCCACGGTACCTGGTCGAAGATGTCGGGCGAAATACCGGCAGCGCCAAGCAGGTAATAGCCGCCGTCATAGCTGGGGCCCACCACCAGATGCTTGTGGTCCAGGTCTTTATAGGCCATTTCGATATAGTCTACGGGCAGGCTCGGGCTGTCAGCCCCGACGATGACTGACTTACGGTACCCGCGGAGGATGAAATAACGGAGCACGTTGTGCATCCGCTCTCCGAGATCATGGCCCCGCTGGTCGATCAGTTCGATACCGCTGCCGGCCACCAGTTCGGTGAAGGCCGGGTGCTCCTTCGAGGGGAGGCACGCCATGTAGACGTCGGTATTTTCGAGTTTCCGGGACATGGCTACCGTATCGAGGATGAAGTTCCGGTAGAGCTCCGCGGATTCATCCTGAGCAAGACAGGGCTGAAGGCGCGTCTTGACGTTGCCGGGCTCCGGGGCCTTGGCAAAGATTACAAAGGCGTGCCGGTTGATTGCATTGATAGAGGGTTCTTTCTCTGTTTCCGACATGGCTTCTGGCTTTGCTCCTGCGATGACTGCTCTGGAAGGGTTGATGGTTCGTGGCTCCAATCTAACCGGTTCCCCCGGAAAAAGTCAAACGGAAATTCCTCAGTTGACAGGCCCCCGCATGCTTCCTATACTCTGCATAGGCCTTATCTGAAAAAAGGGGCAACTCTTGCAAAAAAAAGAACCGGCCTTTCCCTCTCCGACAACGGACAGTGCTTCCTCCGCAGTCCGGCTCGCCGGATTTCAGTTCCCGACCGACACCCCTTCGTGGCGTGACTGGAAATGGCAGATCGCCAACCGGCTTACCCGTCTTGAACAACTTGAAGAGGCCATCCGGCTGACGCCATCGGAGCGGGAAGGTATCCGCCTCTCGGGCGGCCGACTCTCCATGGGGATAACCCCCTATTACGCGTCGCTCATCGACCCGCTCGACCCCGACTGCCCCATCCGCAGACAGGCAATCCCTTCGGCGGAGGAGTTCACCAACTCCCCTTACGGCATGGTCGACCCCCTGGCCGAGGACTCCCATTCGCCGGTACCCGGACTGGTTCACCGCTATCCCGACCGGGCGCTGCTGCTGATTTCCAGCCACTGCGCCATGTACTGCCGCTACTGTACCCGCCGCCGCATGGTCGGAGAGCACGGCAGGGCCATCCCGCCCCAGCGCCTGGACGAGGCCCTCGATTATCTGCGCTCCCACGGCACCATCCGCGACATCATCATATCGGGTGGCGACCCGCTGATGCTCGACGACGACGTGCTCGAATACGTCATATCGAGCCTCCGTGCCATACCGCATATCGAGATAATCCGGATAGGGACGCGGATGCCTGTCACCCTCCCCTACCGGATCACCGATGACCTCTGCGCCATGCTTCGCAAATACCACCCCCTCTACATGAGCCTGCATTTCACTCATCCCCGCGACATAACCCCCGACGTGGCCGAGGCCTGTGGAAAGCTGGCCGACGCGGGCATTCCCCTGGGAAGCCAGACCGTCCTGCTCAAGGGGATCAACGACAGCACAGCCATTATCAGGGAGTTGATGCACGGCCTGCTCAAAATCAGGGTTCGCCCCTACTATCTCTACCAGTGCGACCAGGTTATAGGGACCGGGCATTTCCAGACCCCTGTAGCAACAGGCATACGGATTATGCAAGAGCTCCGCGGACACACCAGTGGCTACGCAATACCCACCTTTGTCATCGACGCGCCGGGCGGAGGCGGGAAAATACCCCTGAATCCCGACTATGTCGTGGCAAGCGAAGACGGCCGACTCATCCTGAGAAACTTCGAAGACCGTCTCTTTGAATACAGAGAGTCCTCACACGATTTCATGCTCGACAATGAATGAGCCTCCGAAAGGCGGTTGAAGGGCTGCGCAGGGGTTTCCAGACCTTTATTCGCGCCACCTTTATGGAATCACTGGGAAATTCACTTTCGCCTTTTATGAAGATGAGAGTAAACCGGAAAACTTTCACATTACAACATATACCAACGCGCTTGATAAAGGTCTGGAAACCCCTGCGCAGCCCTTCAACCGCCGGTTTCAGGACAATTCGCGCATGTTGAACGTTGACCTCGGCATCTTCTGGGAATGGGAGTACGACAGGGACTTTGTCCTGTGGCTCGACAGCGAGTGCCAAAAGGCCGGACTGTCCAGCTACCTCGTCTACCCGCACAACTTTGAGGAAACCCGTGAAAAGGTGCATCGAGGTGACCTGGCCTTTCGCCATGTCCTTGACAGGGCCTCCGATGTCCACGAGGGCTTTGCCGCCCTGGTGCCCTTCCTTCAGCAAAAAAGGGCACTATTCGTTAATCCCCCCGAGAGGCTGACCGACGCCATCGACAAGGCCATCATGCATCCCCGCCTCATCGAAGCCGGTATCGACGTCCCCTACACGATAATGCTCAACCCCTTTAACGACGACCCCGTTACCCGGCTGCATCCCGATGAGATGGAGCGGGTAAAGACTCCTTTCATCATCAAGCCTGCCCAAGGGGGCGGCGGGGTAGGGGTGGTGCTGGGGGCAAAGGTCTATTGCGACGTCGTGAAGGCCAGGGCGGAGAACTGCGGCGACCGGTACCTCGTGCAGGAAGAGATCGTGCCTGAACTCCACAACGGCAGGCGCGCCTGGTTCAGGGTTTTTTACGTCTGCGGCAATGTCATCCCCTGCTGGTGGGACGACCGGACAAAGCTGTTCGGCCCCATGAGCCAACAGGAACGGGAAGACTCGTCCCTGGCCCCGCTGGGTGAGATCATGCACAAGATCGCATCCCTGTGCGGGCTGAACTTTTTCTCGTCGGAGATAGCCAAATGCAGCGACAATCGCTTCGTGGCAATCGACTACGTCAACGACATCTGCGACATGCGCCTGGGCAGCCTTCATCGCGACGGCGTACCCAATGAAGTGGTGCGGGAGATCATCTATTCACTGACAGGATGGGTAAAAAATGAAGATCGCCGTCGTCTACACCCTGCGTCGTGAGCCGCTTCCCGGACAGCCGTCGGACTACTACGCCGAAGGCGACGATCCACGGACCATCGACGCCGTGGTATCGGCCCTCTCGACCGGGCATGATGCCATCGCCATCGAAGACGACAGTGATCTCTGCCGCAAGCTGATTGCCGCAAAACCGGATATAATCTTCAACATGGCGGAAGGGGTCGCTGGAGAAGACCGGGAAGCCCGGGTCCCGGCGCTGCTTGAACTCATGGGCATACCCTACACCGGTTCGACGCCGGCCACCCTCGCCATGACGCTCAACAAGGCCACGGCCAAGGAGATACTCCGCTACCACAGCATCCCGGTTGCGCAGTCCGTCATTGTGTCACGCAACGGGCATCTATCCGAGAAACACGGCCTGGCTCTGCCCCTCATGGTGAAGCCGCTTCACGAAGGCTCCAGCAAGGGAGTCCGCGACAACTCTCTCGTGCATGCCGCACAAGAGTTGAAAGAACGAATCACCTTCATCCACGACACTTACCGCCAGCCCGCCCTTGTGGAAGAGTATCTGCCCGGTCGGGAATTTACCGCCGCCATCCTGGGAAACGGCGACGAGGCGAGAGTGCTCCCGCTGATAGAGATCAACCACGCGGCGCTGCCGTCCGGTGCGAATCCGATCTACTCGTGGGAGGCGAAGTGGGTCTGGGATACGACGGACAAACCCCTCGACATATTCCTTTGTCCCGCGCCGGTGGATGATACACTGAAGGAGCGGATCGAGCAGATGGCACTGGCAGCCTATGAGGCGCTTCGATGCCGTGACTGGTGCAGGGTCGACCTGAGATTGGACGACGCGGGAGTGCCTCACCTGCTGGAACTCAATCCTCTACCCGGCATACTCCCCGGCCCGGCCGACAACTCGTGCTTCCCCAAGGCCGCCCGGGCCGCGGGAATGGAATACGACGCGCTGATCAGAACAGTGGTGGAGATTGCACGGAAGCGCTATGGCAGCTGATAAATCAAGACCTGTTATCCTTGTACTCCATAACGATGCCGTAACGCCTCTTCATTCAAGTACCGACGATGCTGTTGCCTGCAACGAAAACAGTGACGTAGCAGAGGATGTCGCCCAAACGTTGAGTGAAACGGGCTTTGCAACAACCCTCGTTACTGCCGAGACCTTCTTCGAGATGAAACCAAAGGACCGCCCGCCGTTCGACGTCGTCTTCAACCTGTGCGAAGGGTTCAGGGGTGACAGCCACCGGGAAGGCGCCGTCGCCGGCTGGATGGAGATGATGGGCTGGCGATTTACCGGCAATTTGGCATGGACCCTTGCCCTGTGCCAGGACAAGGCGCTCACCAAGACACTCCTGATGCAGAGCGGCGTACCCACTCCCCGATTTGCCGTTATCGCCCCGGGAACCACTGACGAACTACTGCCTGCCGACGCCGTCATCGTAAAGCCTTTGCGGGAGGACGCCAGCCAGGGGGTCACCGATCGCTCCATTATCAACCTGAAAACTGACGGCACCTCCAGACTTGAGGAACAGATCGCGTATATCCATAAGACCTATCGACAGCCTGCCCTCGTCGAGGAATATATTGAGGGGAGAGAGCTGAACGTCGCCATTCTTAACGGCGATATTCTTCCCATTTCCGAGATCGACTTTTCAGGCCTGCCGGAGGACAAACCCCATATCTGTACGTACGACGCCAAGTGGCAACCAAAGAGCCCCGACTACCTCCTGACCCCTGCCCACTGCCCTGCCCGACTTGACAGGTCGGTGGAACAGCGGGTAAAAGAAATGGCGTTGAGGTCATGGCAGGCCATGCGATGCCGGAGCTATGCGAGAATCGATATTCGTCTCGCAGCCGATGGCAGCCTTTATGTTTTGGAGGTGAACCCGAACCCCAGTCTCCACCGTGAGGCCGGGTTCGCCCGCTCCTGCAATGCGGCGGGGATACCCTTCGACGGAATGCTGGAATGTATCGTCTCATGCACCGGGATACCATGCTGATTCGCCCGGCCATAGCCAAAGACAGGCCCCACCTTGAAGCAATGGTCCGAGAGTGCGGCGCCTTCACCGACGCCGAGATAGCCGTTGCCATGGAGCTTATCGACCATCACCTCGACGGTACCGATCCCGATTACCTGGTCGCATGCGCTGCGCACAGCAACGATTCTCCCGTCGGCTATATCTGCTACGGACCGGTACCGAAAGAAGACGGGGCATACGATCTTTACTGGATCGTGGTGGCGCCGTCGCACCAGCGGCAGGGGATCGGGCATCTGCTTTTGAAATGGCTGGAGAAAGAGATGAAACTGGTCGGCGCTCATACCCTGCGAGCAGAGACTGCATCCAAACCGCACTATGCAGGCCAGCGGCTGTTTTACGCGGCGGAAGGGTTTAACGAAATTGCCCGGCAGAAAGACTTCTATGCCCCGGGTGATGACAAGGTTATTTATGAAAAGATCATCCCTTCGTAAAAATCTCTTGCCATGGCAAAATTTAATTGCTATAAAGAGGACACACTTTGTCTCGTATATAAAAAATGATTGCGGGAAGGCAGTCATCGTTCTCGACGTAGAACCTTGATCGGTTCTAAAAACAACTAACCAGGAGGTAACGAGTATGTCGATGATAGGTCATGCAGCACCGGATTTTTCTACAGAAGGCGTCGTAAAGGGTGGTGATTTCAAGAATATCAGCCTGAAGGACTACAAGGGGAAGTGGGTGGTTCTCTTCTTCTACCCCCTCGACTTTACCTTCATCTGCCCTACCGAAATCCTTGAGTTCAGCAGAAGACACAACGAGTTTGAGGCGGTCAATGCCCAGGTCCTTGGCGTGAGCATCGACAGCAAGTTCTCCCACAAGGCGTGGCTGAAGGAACTGGGCGACCTCAACTACCCGCTTCTTTCCGACATCACCAAGACCATGAGCAGAAACTACGATGTCCTGCTGGAAGACGACGGCATTGCCCTGCGCGGCACTTTCATCATCGACCCCGACGGCAAGGTCCAGTATGAACTGCGCCACGGCCTGTCTGTTGGCCGGAGCATCAGCGAAACCCTGAGGGTACTTGACGCCATCCAGAGCGGCGGCCTCTGCCCCGTTGACTGGAAGAAGGGCGAAAAAACCCTGTAATAAATTCTTCAAACTAAAAAAGGCGCCCGAAAGGGCGCCTTTTTTAGTTTCAATCACTGAATGGTGAGGGCACTCTCCCAAGCACCCCTCTCATTTCATGCTTCCGCTGTCATCATCCGATAGCCGCCACAATCTCCTTGCCGTGCCCTGCCGAACCAAGTACATGCTCATTCTTATGCTTGATCAGCTTGATCAGCTCATCCCGGGCCGGGCCCAGGTATTTGCGCGGGTCGAACTCCTTGGGGCTCTCGCCCAACACCTTCCGGATGACGGCGGTCATCGCCAGCCTGCCGTCCGAGTCGATATTGATCTTGCAGACCGCCGACTTGGCCGCCCTGCGCAACTGCTCTTCAGGAACACCTACAGCACCTTCCAGTTTTCCGCCATATTTGTTGATCATCTCTACATACTCGGGCACCACCGAACTGGCACCGTGAAGGACGATAGGAAAACCGGGAAGACGCTTCTCACATTCTTCAAGAATATCGAACCTGAGCGGGGGGACCGGCTGGCCCGGCTTGAACTTGTAGGCCCCGTGGCTGGTCCCGATGGAGATGGCCAGCGAGTCGACGCCGGTACGGCCGACAAAATCCTGCACCTCTTCGGGTCGGGTATAGTGGCTCACCTCCGACGACACCTCATCCTCGATACCCGCCAGCACCCCCAGTTCGCCCTCCACAGTGACGTTTCTCGGGTGTGCATACTCAACGACCTGCCGGGTAAGCTTTACATTCTCTTCGTAGGGATGGTGGGAGCCGTCGATCATGACCGATGAGAAACCGTTGTCGATGCAGTCCTTGCAAAGCTCAAAGGTGTCTCCATGGTCCAGATGGAGGGCAATGGGGATACTGGCCCCCGCGGCCTTCACCATCTCCACCGCCCCCAGCGCCATATAGCGCAGCATGGTGGAATCGGCATATTTCCTCGCTCCGCTGGAAACCTGGATGATGACCGGGGAATCGGTCTCGACGCAGCCCCGGATAATGGCCTGAAGCTGCTCCATGTTGTTGAAGTTATAGGCCGGGATGGCAAAACCACCCTTGATCGCAAGCGCAAACATCTCCCTGGTATTCACCAGGCCCAATTCCTTGTAGCTTACCGTCATACGTCCTCCTCCGCCCGGGTATTATTCAGTTACGTCCTCAAGCCACTTGAGATAGTCCATCGAACCATCTAGAACCGGAAGTGCAATCACCTCCGGCACCGTATAGCTGTGCAGCTGCTTTACCCTGGCGGTCAGCTGCTCCACTCTTTCCCGCCTTGTTTTTATTATCATGAGTGCTTCGCCTTCATCACAGACCCTACCCTCCCAGGCATAGACCGAACGAATCGAAGGCAGAATATTGACGCAAGCAGCAAGCTTTTCCCGTACCAGAGACGAGGCAATGCCCCCTGCCTCATCCTGATCTTTTGCCGTTACCAGTACTACAGCGAATTCCACAAACACCTCTCTGCCTACATGGCTACGCATGCGGAACGGCACCGTGTAATTATCTTACGGGACAATGCCATCCCGGTCAACTGCCAACCTCTCGACTGCCGCAATTGTCCATTGAGTATAGCAGATGAGACCAATCAGAATGGCCGTGATGGGGAAACAATCTGGACAGCGGAGAGACGGTTACTTGTACTTAGACTCGGGAGAGACTTTTTATGCCTTGGGCGGCCGCTGCCCTTTTCTCCGGCGGTCAAGATAAAGCGCCAGCACAGGCAATAAAAGGGAACCTCCGGGGAGAGAAAAAAGCATAAGCACGGGAACGGCCCTGGATAGCGACCGGAGATGGCCCCTGATTTCCGCCCTTTCCTCCGGTGTCCAGTCCTCATCCGTGTTACGCCGCTTCATGAGGATCTGCATGAGCCCCTGTACGGAGAGGACCTCCTGTAATACCATCTTTTTCGAACTGCTGTAGAGCTCTTTTACTATCGCCTTCATAATGAATCCCTTATCGGCACTTCCATTTATTTATTGACCAGAATTTGCTGTCATGGCCCGGGCCACGCCGATTCTCAAGCGATCAGCTATTTTGGACGAAAAATAAAGATAGGATATTGACATATGCCACGAATAAGACCATAACTCTCAGTGTCATTTTGCTTACTTTATTTTATGAGGTAATCCTATGTTTCGTTATCTGTTTCTCATACTGATCCTGATCTCATACATGTCCACTGCGGCAGAAGCCCGGGCAAAGCGCCCCTGCACTGGAGACGAGGCAACTGTAGCCTGCCTGAAAAAAAACTTCGAGGAGGTCTACGAAAAGGCCTATATCCAGTTCCAGATAATCATTGGCTTTGCCGAGAGCAAGGCGGTAAGCTGCGCCTCGGTCGATGATACAGCCGCCTACCTTGATCTGGCACCGGAAACAAAAGGCAACCCTGAGGTTGAGGAATATTTCAGGGAATTCATTGAAGAAAAATTTGTAAAAACAAACGTGGAATGTCTCCTCAACGGTCTTCTCAAGACTGGCGACGATGCACGAAAGATCATCCTGGGCAACTATCTCCGGAAACCTATCGTACTGACCGCCGATGAGGTGGGAAAGGCCCTGTCTCCTTTCAAGACTCACGAAAAGTTCGGGGAGATGCTCAAGCTCTATTTCGGAGAGTAGCGTAGTACCTGATTAAAAAAGAACACCTCCTCTGCCATACGGCGAAGGGGGTGTTCTTTTTTACACTATCGAAGGAACGATTATTAAACGACACAAAGAAAATGGAAGAAATTTTATCAAATAAACACAAATACCCCTCAAACATCTTTAAATCTGTTGAAACATAGCTCGTTAAAGGATCAGCATGGCGTCGCCATAGCTGTAAAAGCGGTATTTCTCGGCAATCGCCTCGTCGTAGGCAGCAAGCATGAAGTCGAGACCGGCAAAGGCGGCTACCATCATGAGGAGGGTCGATTTGGGAAGGTGAAAATTGGTGATCATGGCGGCAGCCGATTTGAACCGGTATCCCGGGGTAATGAAGAGGTCCGACCAGCCTTCAGCCGCATGTATCACGCCGTTGGCATCAGTTACCGTCTCAAGGGTCCGGGTGCTCGTGCTCCCCACGGTTATCACCCTGCCGCCCCGCTCCCTTACCCGGTTAATCGCCGATGCCGTTTCGGGAGAGACCCGATACCATTCGGGGTGCATCACATGATCCTCTATCCGCTCGGCCTTGACCGGCATGAAGGTCCCGGCGCCGACATGGAGCGTAACCTCGGCGGTCTCGATCCCGTTGTCGGCAATCTTCTGAAGCAGCTCGGGAGTAAAGTGAAGTCCGGCCGTCGGGGCCGCCACTGCCCCTTCTTCCCGGGCAAATACGGTCTGGTAGCGGGAGATATCTTTCTGATCAGGTTGACGCTCGATGTAGGGCGGGAGCGGTGTCTGCCCGACCTCGCGAATGGTCGCATCAATATCCGGGCAACCGGGAGCATTGAGCCGGACAACCCGCTTTGCC
>JAOUDF010000327.1 GCA_029859385.1 Nitrospirota bacterium | reverse complement strand
TGACGGATGGCAAGCATTTTTAAAACAGACCGCGTTCGCAAAGCCGCGCCGCGCTATGCGCGTTTCGATAGGGGCTTTACGCTGATAGAGGTTCTCATAGCGGTTGCGATCTCGGCGGGCATGCTCGTTTTGCTCTACGCCGCGTTCTTTTCGGTCATGAGGGGAAGGCAGGCCGTGGACGAGGCCCTCGAGCGCACGAGGGAGGTTTCGAGGTTTCTGGACGTTTTTTCGAGCGAGGTTCATTCGTCGTTTTATTTGGAAAAGAACCGCGCCAGCTCTTTTGTCGGCGACGCCTCCGCCGGGGCTTCGCGCATAGCCTTTACGTTTTTTTCTTATCCGCGCGTTTCGTCCTACGGGGCCTCCTCTGACGTGGTTGCCGTAAGGTATTCGGTTGACGTCGCCGCCGACGGTGTAAGGACCCTTTATCGCGAGGCGTGGAACCCCTATGCCACGGACGGCGTTGTGCCAATGAAGGTGGAAGTTATAGAGGGCATTGAGGGCTTTGAGGCGAGCTATTACAACGGAAGCGACTGGACAAAGGCATGGAACGCAAGCCTTGAAAATAAGTTGCCGCAGGCCGTAAGGGTGGTGCTGTCAATAAAGGAAAAGGGCGTTGTAATGCACTATCCGATAACGGCCCGGACGATGATAAGATGACGCGTCGCGGCGGGCCGGGGGGGTCTATAAAACGATGCGCTTGAAGAGACCCGTCATAGGCGACGAAAAAGGTTTCGTTTTGATCGTTGCGCTGCTTGTAACCGCGGTGCTCGTCATCGTCATTACGGAGGTCGTTCAGACCGTCCAGATGAGCGTTTTTTCGGTCGGCGTGAAAAAAGACTCGCAGCGCGCCGCCATACTCGCCGAGGGCGGGGTAGAGCTCGCATCGAGGGCGATAGCGGAGCTTAACAAGGGCAAGAATTTTCTATATCTTTCAAAGCAGGATGCCGTCAGGTCTTTGCCGGTCGGGGACGGGGTGCTGACGATAAGCATAGAGGACGAGCAGGGCAAATTGAACCCGAACCTCATTATAATGGCCAACGGGGAGGTCAACCCGGAGGCACAGGCCGCGTACGAGAGGCTTGTAAAGGCGTGCGGTTACAAAAAGGCCCTTTCTGACGCCCTTATCGATTGGATTGACAAAGACGAATTGCCCAGAGGCGACGGGGCCGAAGGTTACGATTACTACAGGGGTTTAAACCCGCCCTATGATTCGAAGAACGCCCCGCTTTCGAGCGCCGACGAGTTGAGGCTTGTAAAGGGATACGACGATCCAGGCGCGTTCGCCTCCGTCGGAGGCAACGTAACGCCGTACACGGACGGCAGATTAAATATCAATGACGCCTCAAGCGAGGCGATCATGTCCTTGTCGCCGGACATTACTCAGGAGCTTGCGCAAAGGGCCGTTGATTACAGGACGGCGACCCCTTTTGAGAATACTGCGGATATCAGAAAGGTGGCCGGCTTCGAGACCATAGGCTTTGCCGTGCAGGGCAGGATTACGGTCAATAGCGCACTTTTCAGGATAAGGACGCGCGCCACCGTGGGTGATGCGGTACGCGAGGCGGAATCGGTAGTGGATATAACGGGTAAAACGAAGGTACTTTACTGGAGGCAGAGATAAGATGCCGTCGGTCGTCTTGATTATGGAATTCAGGGGCAAGAGGCTCGATTGCGGTGTGTATTCCGCGTCGAGCGAAGAACAGCTTGTAAGGCTCGGCGCGCCGTACGAAGGCGACGTTGCGGCCTCGGTCGCCTCCGTAGTTGAACAGGTCGTAGGTATGAAGGGTACGGTCGTAATCGATGCGGCGGTCTCGCTCCCTTCGGAGCGCGTTTCACAGCGCGTGCTGAACCTCCCGTTTGACGACAAGCGTAAACTTGACGAGGTGGCCGCCTTCGAGGCGGGCGAGTCGTTTTTGTCCGAGGCGCACTCCATCGTCCTGCAGGCGACGCCCCTTACGGACGGCAAGGCGCTGGTTGCCGCCGTTGATAAGGAGTATCTGAAATCGGTACTTGCTGACATTAAAGGCTCGGGGCTTGACCCTACATGGGTAGGCCTTTCTCTTTTTTCGCGGCACATGCTCCTGCCCGTCGGTCGCAACCCCGACGTTACGGCGGCCGTCGTTGACGAACATTCGATTGCCGTCGTAAAGGGCTCAATGCCGCGTTTCTTTAAAGAATTAAAGGACGCAGGGGACGTCGCCATGGCGATGCTTGCGGCCTCGGCCGAGGGATTTGTGCCCGAGGAGGTTTACGCCGAGAAGGGCGCGGGTGCCATTGCGGAAAAGATATGCCCCGACGTTCGCTATCTCGACGCGATTGCCGAGGGGTGCTCCGGCATAGAGGCGATGGCGATACATTATTTCAGGGGCATCGACGGGGCGATAAACTTTCGCGCGGGCGAGTTTGCGCACACCGCAGGCGCAAAGAGGGG
>JAOUDF010000326.1 GCA_029859385.1 Nitrospirota bacterium | reverse complement strand
ATCTGTCATTTATCTTTCTGCTGCTGATATTTTTATCCGGTGCGTATATCCTCGCTCGGTCACGCGCGTCCGGCAATATAAACGGGGTGCTCGTCGGTTTCGGCGTCATCTTTTTTTTCGTCGCACTGTCCATAGAATCATCCATAATTCCAATTTCCGACGTCATATTCGAGCACAGAGTCTATCTGCCTGGCGCCGGGCTGTTTATCGCCTTAGCATGCGCGCTTAAATGGTTTTTATGGAAACGCCGGGCGTTTATTTACGCGGCAACCGTTATTCTTGTAGCGGTGGTATGCGGTTTGGCGGCCGCTTCTTACGCAAGGAATCGAGTCTGGGCGGACGAGCTTACGTTGATGCTCGACGTTGTGAAAAAATCACCGGCAAAGGCGCGCGCGTACAATAACGTGGCGCTAGGCCTTGCGGCAAAGGGCAGGGAAGTTGAGGCGATACCCTATCTTGAAAAGGTCGTTAGCCTCGAGCCGGGGTTTTTCGGCGCATATAATAATATGGGAAACGCCCTTATAACGGCAGGTAGGACCACCGAGGCGATTAGTTACTTCCGAAAGGCGATCGAGCTTAAACCTGACTACTGGAAGTCAAATTACAATATGGGGCTTGCGCTGGCGGAATTGGGCAGATACGGAGAATCCATACAGTATCTTGAAAAGGCGCTATCCGCGCAACCCAGCAACGCGAACTTGAACAACAACCTTGCCAACGCAATGCTCCTTGCCGGGCGTGTTGACGAGGCAATACATTATTATGAAGCGGCGCTATTCATAGATCCGAACCATGTAAACGCCAGGATCAACCTTGAGAGCGCAAGAAAACGGTCGAGATCAGGGAGGTAGTATAGTCAAATGTCAAGGGTCGATCTTTTTGCGCGTATAGCGTCAAGCGAACAGGGGCGAATCACTCTCGGGGCCGCGCTCGTGCAATTGCTCGTTATAATAATCTTCGCCCTCGGCGGCATTTACGTGCAAGACGGCTCTTTTGTCGTTGTCCTTTTCGTTGTTGCCGCATTGCTTGCGGTATTTTTGCTGGCGAGGTTTTTGGGGTATTTTTCTGTCATAGACGATATTCACAGAAACTCCCTTGCCAGAACGCTCGCCTCGCTCCTTGGTGCCGAGATCAAGCCCTATGAGGTCGGCATGTGGGGAGGGGCTAAGAAGCCCGCCTACGGTCTCGATTGGACGGACGGGGCAAGGTCTTTAAGGCTCGATATCGGCCCAACGAACGTCGTTTTTAAGACAAAGGTAAAAAGGGCCGCACCGAAGTTCGAGGTTACTTTGAAAAAGAACGGTGAACTTGAAAAAACAGGCGACGGACATGCTGCGGACAGGTTTTTAGACCAAGACGCTCAAAGTTCTTTAGAGTCGATACGTCGACTCAACAGGGAGGAGTTCGTTTCGTTCAGAAGCGATAAGGGCTTTTCCGTATATCTGCCCGGCGAGCTCGGGGCCAAGCAGCTGCTGACGCTCGTTGAGATGGCAACGCCTCTTTTTGAGAAAGGAGATAAGATTTAGCGCCATTTTCTAATTGGGCGTATTTCTTGAAAGACGTGCGGCATTCTGCTATCATATTATATGTTGCGCAGACGGAGACGATATGATAGTTAAGGCTATATTGATAATCATCCCGGTTGTAGTGTTCGGTATTTTTGTCGCCATAATAGGTTATTTCAATAAATTCGTAAAACTAAAAAATCTCGTAAGGGCCGCATGGTCGGATATTGACGTAATGTTGAAAAAGAGGCACGACCTGATACCGAACCTTGTCGAGACGGTAAGGGGCGCCGGAGCATACGAGAAGAGTACGTTGGAGCGCGTGATTCAGGCAAGGTCTTCGGCGATGGCCGCTGTAAGCCCCGCCGATAAGGGCGCCTCGGAGGGCATGTTGACGGGAGCCTTAAAGAGCCTCTTTGCCCTGTCGGAATCATACCCGGCCCTGAAGGCCAACGAGAATTATCTTCTCTTGCAAAATCAGATCAAGGAACTCGAAGATTCCATCGAGGGTCAGAGAAAGAGCTACAATGCGGCAGTTATGAACAAGAATATACTGATAGAATCTTTTCCTTCCAACATAGTAGCCAGTCTATTCGGATTTAAACGCCAAGAGCAGTTCACGCTTGAATCTCCTTCTACCGAAAGGCAATCGACGCAGGTGAAGATATAACCTTTTTTATTTTATCAAATTCTACCAATGACTTCTATCGACGAAAATATGCCCCGCAACACGGATGAAACCGGCGACGCCTGCAAAGGCTCGTTGCCGAGGATACTTGTCCATATTTGCTGCGCCCCATGCTCCATCGCCCCTATAAGGGCGCTTTTATCCCGCAGGGCCAAGCTTACCGGTTATTTCAGAAATCCGAATATCCACCCGAGGAGCGAATTCGAAAGAAGGCTTTCTTCGGTTAAGAGGCTTGCCGAGCTTCTTGATCTCGAGGTGGTGTGCGACGAG
>JAOUDF010000085.1 GCA_029859385.1 Nitrospirota bacterium | reverse complement strand
CGATAGATGTGACGGGACTGCTGAACGCCCCAGAGGTGAAGTTTGACCTGCTCAGGCGCGGCGCTTTCCTCCAGCTTGCGCTCCGACGAGAACCAATCCTGTATATATGTCCTCACCACTTCGCCCCCACCCGACCTCGGCGATGCATGAATGCTGAGCAAGAGGCCGCCCTTGTTCTGATGCGCGATCGAGGCCCGCTCCATATGCGGCAACGCATAGTCGGCATTACGGGTCATGACGACCCGGGTACCCCCTTTTTCGAGCAATTTTCTGACCCGGGACGCCATGTCGAGGCAGAGGTCCTTCTCGGTACCGCCGGAAATACCAGCGGCACCCGGGTCCCGCCCGCCGTGCCCCGCATCGAGGATGACAACCGGCAGCCAGGCGGATTCCCTAGACTTCGCGCTGTCGACAACCTCCACTATCAGGCGGTCGGGTCGGCGCACCAGGAACGAACGATAGGAATGATAACGGGGGCCGAGGAGGATCATGATGGCCTTTTTGCCGCCCGATTCCGCCATATCGAGCCGGGAAACGGCCCCATCCTCTATGGCAACGGGCGCAAACCCGTCGTACAACGTCGGAGAACTGGAGGTAAGCTCGAGATAGACCTTGCCGCCCTCGGCTTCCACCTTCAGGCTGTAGCTGAAGGGCGACTCGGCGGGAAAGACAAGCCGGGTAAATCCGGGATAGGTCTTGTGTATGGGGGCTGCTATTTCCGCCACCGCCGGCTCCGCCAGCAGAAGCAAAGCGACGGCAATCAACAGGCATCGCTTCATTTCAGTTCCTCTTTAAAAGGTCGCCGACACGACTGCCAGCCACCACAGGGCAATCATGATGCAACCACACCAATTCACCATTGATCACCCGGACACCTCCGCCATGAAAAGGGATATTATTCTATTGAAAGCAGTGATGGAAAGCAAAAGAATTCTCCCCACAAAGCTCTTGACAAGGCCTCATCGCAATGCTTAAATACCCCGGTTTTCTGGTGGGTTTGCTGCCCCCTGAGTATTGCCGAAGTGGTGGAATTGGTAGACACGCACGTTTGAGGGGCGTGTGGGGCAACCCATGCGGGTTCGAGTCCCGCCTTCGGCACCATCGTCTTCTCGCTCGACCCCACCCGACCTTCCCTTCTTATCGGAGAATTATAATGAAACGATTTGCCGGCCTCCTCCTCCCCGTTGCCATTATTGCGCTTACCGTCTCGGGGTGCGCCTGGGGCAAGAAGGCATCTGCGCCCGAAGCACCCGCGTTCAGCGCCGACGCCGTCTTCAAGGAAGGCAATGAAAAGCTCAAGAAAGGCAAGTATGATGAAGCCCGCGAAGCCTTCATGAAGGTCCAGCAGGAGGACCTCGACAAGAACTATGATATCGTGACCCGCCTGCGGATCGCCGACTCGTACTACGAGGAAGGGCGCTACGAAGAGGCGGTTACCGAATACCACCAGTTTCTCAACATGCACCCCACCCACAAGCTGTCTTCTTATGCCCAGTACCAGGTGGCCATGAGCTACTTCAAGCAGATTTCGACCATCGACCGCAATGCCCGGTTCTTCAAGGATGCCCTCACCAATTTCCAGGGCCTTATTGAAAAATATCCCAAGAGTCCCTACCTCGATGAGTCCAAGGAACGCATCCGGATACTCAACAATAAAGCCGCCGAATACGAACTTTACGTCGCCAAGTTTTATTTCAACAAAGGCTCGTACAACGCCGCCATCAACCGCCTGGACAGCATCCTGAACGACATGCCCCAGTCCGCGGCAGAGGCCGAAGTCCTCTACCATCTGGCCGTGTCCTACGAAAATCTCAAGGACCGGGAAAAGGCGAAAAAATACTACTCGCTCCTCATAGAGAAATACCCCAAGGAAGAGCAGAAGTTCAAGGCATCATCCCGTCTCAGCAAACTGAATGCAAAGAAGTAGCGATTCCCGAAAGCGCTATTACCCCATCCTGCTCGACCTGACCGACAGGCAGTGCCTGGTGGTGGGCGGAGGCAACGTTGCCGAACGGAAGGTCAAGACCCTTCTGCAAAGCGCCGCCGTCGTTACCATCGTAAGCCCGCAATGCACCGAATCCCTTTCCCTGCTTGCCGGACAAGGCCGCATTACCTGGCATCGCCGGGATTTCTCCCCGGACGACATCGGCAAATCCTTTCTTGTCATCGCCGCAACCAGCGATTCCGCTGTCAACCAGGCCGTCTATCAAGCCGCTACCAGTGCCGGATGCCTCGTTAACGTAATCGACAACCCCGAACTCTGCAATTTCATTGTGCCGTCGGTGGTAGAACGGGGCGACCTCATGGTTGCCGTTTCCACCAGTGGCGCAAGCCCGGCGCTGGCGAAGAAGGTGCGGCTTGAGCTTGAGGCGATGTTTGGCGAGGAGTATACGGAATTCCTGGAAATACTGGCGGCCCTCAGGAAACGGGCCCTCGGTGAAATTCCCGAAGAGGGGATGCGGCAGGAACTGTTTCGCAGGCTGGTAAACTCGGAGATTCTTTCACTGCTCAGGGAAGGGCGGCGGGATGACGCTGAACGGCTGGCGGAGCAGATATACAGGCAGGGGGCCGTACCGGGCTGCGCGTAGCTTCGCCGCGCTACCTGCCAAACAGTCGCCCGAAAATCCCCTTGTCACTGTCTTCCTGGGAAGATGCAACCCCCTTCCCTGCCTGTGCACCTAATGCGGTGAGCGCGGCTTCATTGTGCGGATCGAGCTTGATGACCTCCCTGAAGGCGTTGTCCGCTTTCTCCTTTTGCCCCACCTGCAGGTAATAGCGCCCCAGGTCGAGGTAATACTCGAGGTTGAAGCTTTCCAGCTCGATCGCCTTCAGAAAGTACTCCTCGGCCTCCTCCAGCCGCCGGGGCATATGCTGGAGACACCTGCCCACATAGAGGGCATACAACCCTGAAGTCGGATTAAGCCTGGTCGCCCAGAGAAAGCTGTCCACGGCCCCCCAGTAGTCTCCCTTCTTATATTCGGCCATCCCGCGCCCGAACTGCTGCTTGGCATTTTCCATATCCTTGTTATCCGGCTGGCCTGCTTTTCTCTTAATAGCCGCCACTCGTATGGGGGGCGCGCTGGCAGCGAGAAACATGTCATAGTCGCGCCGTTTTTCAGGGTCCATAAGCATGTCGTATGCCTGGGTAATGCGGGAGAAGACCTCCTCCATCACCTTCTTGATATCTTCCAGCTCAGGCACGCAGTGGACATCGGGATGGTACTTCTTGGAAAGCGCTACATAGGCCGACCTGATGGCTTTTGGCGTGGCCGTGGCAGCGACCCCCAGGACCTCATAGTGGTTCTTCCCCTGCATGGCATTATGGAAGGCGTGCGCTTCCTTGCGCACCAGGGCAGGGTCGAAGGCATCCACGGCGCAGACCTGTTCCTCGGTCTTTTCCACCAGGCCACCTGCGATGAAGGCGCTTACCACCCTCAATACCATCTCCTGGGGCAAGCCGGACTGCTCGATCACCTTGCCCAGTGCCCCCCCTTCCGCAATCAGCTTCCAGACCCGGACCTCCTCTTCAGTCATCACATTGCACCCTATCCAGCTGTGCTGGGGGAGGACCCTGAGGCACCTGTCGTGGGGCCCGGCAAGCCATTCTACCTGCAAAGGGTTAATCGAGCGGCGTACCCCTTCCATGAGAAGGGCCGGCATGTTGAGTTTCAACATGATGATGTCGGAACGGGGGATCGGCGTGCGGATAAATACAAAATCGCCCCTGCCCTCGGCAAGGAGCGAATAGATGATTTCAGCCACCTGGATCTTTACCCCGACAAAAAGCTCTTTCGGGGCGATGAACCCCAGCTCCACCAGGAGGGCTGCCTGCCTTTTGCCGTCGGAATGGGCCAGCCCCTCGGTCTGATCGAACTGCTGCCTCGTAATCTTCCCCATGCAAAGAAGCAGATACGCGGGATTCTCCCGGGGGTCGTTGGACGTTGCGAAAACAACATCCCCCTTTTCGACAAAGAGCTGTCGTGCGACCCCGTCATGCTGGACCTCAAGGATACCCGTCGACTTGTCGGTATGAAACGTACTCAGCAATTCTATAATGGGCCTGTCGGAGACAGAGCCTGAAACATGGCCCGCTGCATTCTGTTTCATGGAAAACTCCAGGGATATTACAGAGGAATACTCACCTAGTTCATTATCGACGAAGCGGTGACTTTCTTTAACTATAACAGCTCACCAGCCTATCCTCCAAACTGTCCGCCCACATACCATGTAACCCTTTGTCAACCAAGCGAAACAAGTCCTTAAACCTTGACATGACCGCTGACTCTGGGATATTCTTACGCGCTTGTTTGTTGAACCCCTATCTGTCAGCTTAGAGAGGTTTCCCCGCGACATGGAATCATTGTTCTTCAAGCTCGCCCTCATCGGGTACGCCATCGGCACGCTCAAGGGGCTGCTCTACCTGGCAAAATCGAGGGCATTCTTCGGCTCCGTCTACCTTATTGCGTCGTCGGTCGGCTTTGCCTTTCATACCCTTGCCCTGATCGCCATGACGGTCAACAAGGGGTATCTCCCCGTCACCGACCTCCATGGCGCCATGTCGCTCTTTTCATGGGCCATCGTCATGATATTCCTCATCGTCGAGTACCGTTACCGGATTCTGGTCCTGGGCTCATTCATCCTCCCCCTGGCATTCATCGCCATATTCTCCGCGGCAATGGCCCCGCCCAAGACGGCTGGTCTCCCCCCTGCCCTCGACAGCGCCTGGTTTCTGGTCCATATCGGCTTTGCCATGCTCGGGGCAGCAGCCTTTACCCTTTCCTTCGCGGTCTCCGTCATGTACCTCATCCAGGAATGGAACGTCAAGCACCACAAGGCCGGGCTCATGTTCCAACGCCTGCCGTCCCTGGAGATAATGGACGAAATGAATTACCGGCTGATCTCGTTGGGGTTCATCCCGCTTACCCTGGGCATCCTCTCGGGGTCCATATGGGCTGAATATGTCTGGGGGGCATTCTGGAGCTGGGACCCGAAGCAGACCTGGTCGCTGATTACCTGGTTTGTCTACGCCGCGCTGCTGCACGGAAGGCTCACCATCGGCTGGCGCGGCCGCAAGGCCGCCATTATCGCCATTATAGGATTCATGGCCGTAATCTTTACCTTTTTGGGAGTGAACCTGCTCCTGGGAGGCAAGCATACATTCCAGTAGCCCTTGCCCTCAGGACACCCTGATATGAATATCGTTGTAGTCGGCGTCAGCCACAAGACAGCCCCCGTAGAAATCCGGGAGTGCCTCGCATTCCCCGAAAAATCGTTGCCCGAATGCCTTGCATCCCTGGCAAAAGCGCCCGGGGTGAACGAATGCCTGATCCTCTCCACCTGCAACCGGGTCGAGCTCTACTGCCTAGTGCAGGACCTCGACAAGGGCGCCCAGGCGGTCAAGGAGTTTCTGTACCAGCGCTTCCATGTCTCCGACGGGCCCGAAAAGGTGGGACCCCACCTCTACTGCTATACGGGGACCGATGCCGTTCGCCACACCTTCCGTGTCGCGTCGAGCCTCGACAGCATGATGGTGGGCGAACCACAGATCCTCGGCCAGCTCAAGGAGGCCTACGACTTCGGGTTGCAGCACAAGACCACCGGCCTCATCCTGAACCGCCTCATGAAAAAGGCGATCATGGTGGCCAAGCGGGTCCGGACCGAGACGAAGATTTCCCAGAGCGCCGTGTCGATCAGCTATGCGGCAGTGGAGCTGGCCCGGAAGATATTCGGGAATCTCGAACAGAAGACGGTCATGCTGCTGGGGGCCGGAGAAATGGCGGAGCTGGCGGCCCGCCACCTGATGAACAACGGCATCCACCACGTCATTGTGGCGACGCGGACGTATGAAAACGCCGTAAAACTGGCCGAGGAGTTCAAGGGAGAGGCGGTCCGCTGGGACGACTTCCCCCGGGCCATGGTGAATGCCGACATCCTTATCGCCTCCACCGGCGCGCCGCACTATATTGTCAAGAACGACGAGATGAAACATGTGATCAAGGAACGGAAATACCGGCCGATCTTCTGCATCGACATCTCGGTGCCGCGAAACATCGACCCGGCGATCAACGAGATCGACAACGTTTACCTCTACGATATCGACGACCTTCAGTCGGTGGTCGAGGCCAACATCAAGGAGCGCCACAAGGAGGCCGAAGAGGCGGAGAACATCATCGCCGGCGAGGTCAACACCTTCCTGGAATGGGGATCGAGCCTCGAGATGGTACCCACCATCGTGGCGCTGCGCGAGAAGATCGACGGGATTCGCAGGACCGAACTGGAGAAGGCGCTGCCGCGGCTTGACGGATTGGACGAAAAGCAGATCAAGGCGGTCGAGTCGCTCACCAACGGCATTATCAACAAGGTCCTCCACGACCCCATGACGACCCTCAAGAAGGAAGCCAACGGAGAAAACGCCGCCATGTACGTGGAGGCGGTACGGAAAATGTTCAATCTGGACGGAAAGGAGTAACGCGCCGCGTTATGAAGACCATTCGCATCGGAACACGGGGAAGTCAGCTCGCCCTCTGGCAGGCCAACTGGGTGAAGTCTGAACTGGAAAACCGCTATCCCGGCATCGAGGTGACGCTGACCAAGATCAAGACCACCGGCGACAAGATCCTCGACGTGCCGCTGGCCAAGGTCGGCGGAAAGGGCCTCTTCGTCAAGGAGATCGAGGAGGCGCTGCTGAAGGACGAGGTGGACATCGCCGTGCACAGCATGAAGGATGTGCCGACGGAGCTGCCCGACGTGCTCCACCTTTCGGTCATCACCGAGCGGGAAGACCCACGGGATGCGCTGCTGTCAAAGGGCGTCCTCTTCAAGGACCTCCCCAGGCGCGCCAATGTCGGCACCAGCAGTCTCCGAAGGCAGTGCCAGCTCTTCAGCCTCAGGCCCGACCTCACCATCCACCAGCTCAGGGGAAACCTCGACAGCCGCGTAAACAAGCTGGTCGAGGGGCAGTTCGACGCCATCATCCTGGCGGCGGCCGGCCTGCGCCGTCTTGGCTGGGCGTCCCACATAAGCGAATACCTTGCCCCCGAGGTCTCCCTCCCCGCCATCGGCCAGGGGGCACTGGGGATCGAGTGCAGAAAGGACAGGGCCGAGGTGAACGAGGCCATCGCCTTCCTCGGCCACCCCGTCACCCGTTTTTGCGTCGACGCGGAGCGGGCGCTGCTCAAGCGGCTCGAAGGCGGCTGTCAGGTGCCTATCGCCGCCTACGGGACCATTGAGGGGAGCGGCAAGAAGCAGATACTCACCCTTCGGGGGCTGGTGGGCAGTGTCAGCGGCGACCGGATCATAAAGCAGGAGATAAAGGGCACCCCGGCGGAGGCAGAAAAACTGGGGGTCACCCTCGCGGAAAACCTCCTGGCGGAAGGGGCCGACAGGATCCTGGAAGAGGTGTACGGAAAGAAACTTTCGTGATTTCGTAGGGGCGATCCTTGTGATCGCCCTCGTTATTGGGCGGATACAAGATTCGCCCCTACAAAAACCGCTCCTTGAAACAAGGCGCGAATAACTCTACAATGGACAGACTATGAAAAGCGGCAAGGTATACCTTATAGGCGCCGGACCCGGCGACCCGAAACTGATCACCCTCAGGGCAGTGGAGTGCATAAAGGCCGCCGATGTCCTGATCTACGACTACCTGGCGAACAAGAAGTTTCTCGAATACGGCAAGCCAGGCGCCGAGATCATCTACGTCGGCAAGATGGGGGGCGAGCATACCCTGCCCCAGGACAAGATCAACGACCTGATCGTGGAGAAGGCGCGAAGCGGGAAGACCGTTGCCCGTCTCAAGGGTGGCGACCCGTACATCTTTGGCCGGGGCGGCGAGGAGGCCGAGGAGCTGGTGGAAGCAGGGGTTGCCTTCGAGGTAGTCCCCGGCGTTACCGCCGCGGCAGCGGCCACGGCCTATGCGGGCATACCGCTGACCCACCGCAGCTTCACCACCGACGTGGCCCTCATCACCGGCCATGAAGACCCCACCAAGACCGAGTCGAGCATCAAGTGGGACAAGATCGCCACCGGCATCGGCACGCTGGTCTTCTACATGGGGGTAAGCAACCTCCCCAACATCGTGGAAAACCTCATCCGCTACGGCCGCGACCCCAAGACCCCCGTAGCCCTCATCCGCTGGGGCAGTACCACCCAGCAGGAGACCCTGGTCGGCACCCTTGAGGATATCGTCGAGAAGGTAAAAAAGGCAGGGATGAAGGCCCCGGCCATCACCGTCGTGGGCGGCGTCGTTTCACTGCGGGAGAAGCTCCGCTGGTTCGACAAGCGGCCGCTCTTCGGGAAGAAGGTCATCGTCACCCGGGCCCGGGTCCAGAGCAGCGATTTTACCGAGCTTTTGGAGGCCAACGGCGCATCGGTGGTCGAGTTCCCCACCATCGACATCGTGCCGCCCGACGACTGGACCGAGCTGGACAAGGCCATCGACCGGCTCTCCGACTACCAGTGGGTTATCTTTACCAGTGTCAACGGGGTGAAGTATTTCTTGCAGCGGCTTCGTGAGCGGGGAAGGGACGTAAGGGACTTAAAAGGCATAAGGCTTTGCACCATTGGCCCCCGTACGGCGGAAGAGGTAGAGAAGCTCGGTATCCGCGTGGACTTTGTGCCTTCCGAATACAAGGCTGAAGGAATCATCGAAGGGTTGGGCAAGGAATCCCTGAAGGGCCAGAAGATCCTCATCCCCAGGGCCGAAGTGGCCCGCGAGGTATTGCCGGAGGAGCTGAAGCGCCTGGGCGCAGTGGTCGACGTCGTCGATACCTACAAGACCGTCCGCCCCGTGGGCGATGTGGAAAAGGTAAAGCAGCTCTTCGCCGACGGCAAGGTCGACGCCGTAACCTTCACCAGCTCTTCGACGGTGGAGAACTTCGTGTCGATGTTCCCCGATACCGACATAAAGGCGCTCCTGAACGGCGTCACCGTGGCCTCCATCGGCCCCATAACCAAGGAAACGGCAGAGAAACTGGGCATCAGGACCGATATCATGCCGAAGGATTATACTATTCCGGCGCTGACCGAGGCGCTGGTTGATCATTTTTCCCGAACCGTAGGAGTCTAAGATGATAGGTATTTCGAAGCTATACTGCGGCACCGTGGAGCCCTCCGACGCCCTGCGTTACGAGCGCAAGTCGAGCCAGCTCCCCTCCCACCTCCTCCAGTTTTCCGCCGACAAGAAGCCGGTGGTGGTCTGGAATGTCGGGCGGCGCTGCAACCTTCACTGCGTCCACTGCTATTCCCAGTCCCAGGACATCGCATACCCCGACGAGTTGACCACGGCCCAGGCCAAGGCCATGATCGACGATATCGCCGCCTACGGCGCGCCGGTACTTCTCTTCTCCGGCGGTGAGCCCCTTATGCGTCCCGACCTGCTGGAGCTGGGCCACTATGCCCGCGAGAAAGGAATGCGGGCCGTCATCTCGACCAATGGCACCATGATCGACAAGGACATGGCCAGGCGTCTCAAAGAGGTAGGCCTCTCCTACGTAGGTATCAGCCTCGACGGTCTGGAGGAGACCAACGACAAGTTCCGCGGCTTCAAGGGTGCGTTCCAGCTGGCCCTGGCCGGCATCAGGAACTGCCAGGAGGCAGGGATCAAGGTGGGTCTGCGCTTCACCATCAACGCACGCAACGCCCAGGACATTCCCGGCATCTTCCAGCTTCTCGAGGACGAGAACATCCCCCGCGTCTGCTTCTATCATCTGGTGTATGCAGGGCGCGGCACCAAGCTGATCGAGGACGATCTCACCCACGAAGAAACGCGCCGGGTGGTCGACCTGATCATCGACAAGACCAAGGACCTTCACGACCGGGGCAAACCCAAAGAGGTGCTCACCGTCGACAACCACGCCGACGCCATCTACCTCTACCAGCGGATGCTCCGCGAGAAGTCGCCGCGGGTGGGCGAGGTCATGGAGCTGCTGAAGATGAACGAGGGGAACTCCTCGGGCATCGGGCTGGCCTGCATCTCGTGGGACGGCGCCGTTCATGCCGACCAGTTCTGGCGTCATTACTCCTTCGGCAACATCAAGGAGCGCCCTTTCAGCCAGATATGGGACGACGTAACCAACCCGGTCATGGCCGGCCTCAAGAACCGCAAGCCGCTCAT
>JAOUDF010000004.1 GCA_029859385.1 Nitrospirota bacterium | reverse complement strand
TGCAAGCACCTTCGCCCTTCTTGTTAGCTATATCTTTCTGTTCGCCCGCATATTTCTCCAAACGAGCCGCCACCTGCTCCCACTTAAACACCTGTTTCATCGCAGCCCCCTATTTTTGTCAAGGACGCCACATTCCATTCCATCTCTACTCTTCGCAACGCATCCTCATAACGCTGTCCTTCTTCGGTGTATGCTGTTTCCGCAAATGCAGGGCGGAAAGGTGCATGCCATAGCGGACTGAGCGGATTAATCTTTATCTTCTCCCTGAATACCTCGACAACCGAACTGTCAGTAGCTTGAATCAAGCATTGTTCGAGTCGTGTGCACCATGATGCCCAGTCGACCTCGGATATCGCCGTTTGTTTGGCGGCGATATTCTCAACCAATTGCATCATCTGTCTTATCGGATAAACAGCAGCCAGTGTTGGTCTTGCTAATTGTGGCCTGGTTGCTGATTGTGCAACTTGATCATCTTCGTTCACCAACTCTTCGTCGTCTGGCGGCATGGGAAAGTTGGCCAACTGCCACCACGCTTCATCGAGATCGATTTCCGGTAATGCCGTTGCGGCCAACCGGCCGTACTCATCAAGTATGGACACCGTGGATTCTTGCATTTGGCCGCCGACATCCCAGCGAAGCCGCACAAACCGAGGGCGATTGCCTACCCATAAGAATCGGCGTTTCCCGTCTGAATAACATGGCTCACCGCCATCATCTAGAACCTCAAATGGTACAGTTGCATCATCGGCTGCTGTCAACCATCGCTTATCCGCATTCTCGTTCCAGTACAACCAAGCCACAGGAGCCGCAACAAACTGACAATCTCTTTCCGGCATGTCGGCACCTTTGTCTAACGACTCGGGCAAGTCTGAGACATCGGTCTCCCATTGTACCGGCAGCAGATTGGTGATCACGCACTCAGACTTTACGCCTCTGCCGTCACGCCAATATATATCCTCTGGTATGAGAACGACACCGGCCTCCAGGTTTCCTCCATTAGTTGAAGCTTTGTTGGTAAATCCAGGCGAGGTCAGGTTGCCTGATCCAAGATACAGCCAAGCACTATTGCAAAGTGCAGAGTTTTCTCGACAGTTGGCACCGAAGATAAACTTGGCATGTAGTGTACGTTGAAGCTTCTGGCCTAAGTCTGGTTGTCCAGCCGGTCTGACAGTAAAGCCTGCCTCAATCAATGCCTGATAGGAAGCAGCGACCGCCTGACAGGCGTTGGGATTAACGAAGACATCCACCTCCGGATTCGCTGTCAGCAGCTGTTTGTGTTTCAATGTCTCTACAATTTTGCCGAGTACAACTGGAATAACATTATTCTCTGATGTGGCTTCGTAAAAACCTGAACCCAGCGCAAGGTAATTGCGCTTGGCGGCCTTGCCCACCTTTTCGATCATCGCCGGAAGTTGGGCAAGGAGGGGCTTTTCTCGAGTGTCGAAGAAGCGAGATTTCGCCCAACCAGCCTTCGCCGCGGCTTGCATAATCCAGGATTCGAACAAGCGTTTGGCATGGACTGATTCACTATCCGTTCGTCCCGGTGGCAATGCATCCAGAATTCGTGTGTCGTAGTAGTTGCAAAGCCAACTAAACAAATCCTCGGCCGACCTGATATCCGCACAAGCCTGGCGGATAGTATTACTTGAATTTTTCAAATCATCGCTGGCAAGATCAACGCGCCAAGCCAAATCGAGAGTCTTCTCCAGCGTCTCACGCGTCCAGTTGCCGGTGGAAACGATCAATCGCAATTGCCACTGCTCTGCGTCGGTTTCATGACGGAAACCGAGAATAGCAACCTTTGCATGCATCAACCGGAATGGTTTCTCATTGATATCTCTGATTGGTAAGTGCGCCACACCCGGCACATCGATTTGCGAGATACCAGGGTCAAGCATCATCGCCAAAGTGATTCTGCCATTATATGCACGCTGCGCATGAGTTTGTCGCGTGAAGCGCTCCGCGGCATCGTCCATAAATATCGCATCGGCGGAATAACCACACACCCAGCCGAAGCAGCCCAGATATGCAACTGGCGCCTCAAAATGTTGCGCCAACGACAGAGGTATATACGGCTTAGCAGGCATGTTTATTCCTCCTCGCCAGCAGCAGAAACAGTCGCCGCACCTAGCCACTCGGAAAGTTCACCGTGAAGATCGAGATTCAGGAGAAATAAATTTTGAATCCGGTACGAAATCCCTTCCGGCCACTTGATGGCACCCTGGACACTCTCGCCGCCCTCTTCCTCCATTTGAGATTGACCGGATTTCGTTTCACCCCTGAATGCAGGGCCGGGCAGGATAATATGATCCTGAATGCGAAGCCCGTGGTTGTCACG
This sequence comes from Nitrospirota bacterium, assembly GCA_029859385.1. GTDB lineage: Bacteria > Nitrospirota > JAOUDF01 > JAOUDF01 > JAOUDF01 > JAOUDF01. The sequence goes on along the minus strand of JAOUDF010000004.1, from coordinate 34,155 downwards.
TCCGACGAGTTTAGCGAGCAGTCTCAGATCATCCAAATCCCTACATTCCTCGCAAAAAGCGTTTGCAAGTTCGTTCCTGTGCTGGATTTGTAAAAAGGTGTCAGCGCAGACTCGCAAGGAGTTAATCGCCTCTCTGATGTCTTTGGGTATCCGATCAACTAGCGAGAAGCGCTGCTCCGCCTGATTGTCGACACATGTCTCAAGCCGATCCAGCACACGAATCGCGGCGTCCCGCGCTATGAAGAAACGAGCACCGGCGTGCAGGTCGCTCCAATGAGCATCATCAATCACCAGGGGCTTGCTTCTCCAGGCTAGTTCCTGGGTTGGGTGTTCCCGCAGAGACTCGACCCAGGCAAGGGCCGCACGACGTCGCCCTTTGTTCGTGTCACTTTCCTGAATACCGCCTTGAATCAGCCTCTCTTTCAAAAACTCTCTGGCGCCCTTGGGCATTTGTTCAAGTGGCGACAACACCGTTCGCAGTTTAGCCACTTTCACAGCGTCGCCTCGTACCCAACCTCTCAAATGCTCAATAATATCTTTATAATCAATGCACATTGCTTCGATGAAGTCATGCCCGTACCGCGAACATGTAAAAGCATTGAACCGGCTGCCTGCGGTTTCAACAACACCAAGCGCCGGAAGTGGCTGCACTGTCGCCATGCGCATAGGCTGAGTTACATAAAACTCTCGTTTGCGAGCATACTTAAAGGAAGGTACCTTTCTCTCGCCCTTCATTTTCTCTGCACCGCGCAGACGTGGATCAGATTTCCAGCCGTTATCCTTTAATGCCAACCAGCAAGCCATCGCTTCGATAGCGTTCGCTACCTCAATGTTTTGGAGTTGTGTGCCGTTGCTTCTGGCAAGGTCCACTACCGCTACGCCCAGCGTTGCCAGAAATAACTGTTTACCGAACCAGACATTCCCCATTCCTGGTACAGCAAGGTCATTGAATATACGCACGGCGGCTCCCACACCGAGCGAGCGTGTGCGACGAGCACTAGAAAGAGATTCCAGACCAAGTAAGCCCCAACTACTGTTAACCATATGTTTCCTCTACTCTAGTCGCTTGCCCTTATGTTGAATGTCTTGGATGTAGAGCCATTGTTTTAAACATCCGCCGTGTCCATACTCGACTTCCTTACCCGGAACATTTCTATTGTTGTGCACTTTTCCCTGTCGCCATTCAACCAATCCGGGATTTCATCTGACGAGAAATCATACAATATCCATGCATCATACTCGGCGCGCACGCTCTTAGGTATCCACCAATCTGCATAACTGCCAGGACCTGGCAAATCAGGTATCTTGCGCAAATCGAGCCCCTTGACCTCGTATGAGCACCATTCAACATCTATGTTCCGAGACCAGAATCGCATCAGAACGCGCCCTTTGCTGGTCTTCCAGATATCCATGTGATAGCTCCGCTGGAAATGATCGCCACGGCCGTAAATACATTTCATCCCCCGGGCGTCGAAATGGTCGACTATCTCTACCGACACCCTGGTTCGCGGAGCTTTTGATGCCCAGTAGACCAATTTAGATTGCCAGAATATCCTGTTCTCCGTCTCTACCCTCTCGCCGTTATGTTCTCTGTCGCTCTTTTTAAGGTTATCGCGGAGTTGATTGAGTTCCGCTGTGGTCAACCTTTTCATATGCCCTCCCGTGGTTGAGAAGTCCCTTAAAAACAAGAACCGTTCTTCGAGCATGGTTACACTACCACACCCACAGCCTCACCACGTGATACACTCGCTAATCATTCATTTTCGTACATCTCCAGCGTTTCACGCATTTTTTCGACAACCTTCTCTCTCAGCTCCGGCGGGCTAACAACCGCTACATCCGGGCCGTAGCGAAGAATGTCCATTAGGAGTTCAGTATCCCCGGAGTAGGGCAACTCAAGCAGCCAGCGCTCGCCCTCGAACCATCCTTTTTGCCTCGGATGCCACTGCTCGTCAGACACCCAGCGGGATACCTCGGCGGAGAAGCGTAGCCGTGCGGTTTTTGTCTTTTGCCCCGAAATAATGCCGTAGCCCGAGGCGAGCACCTTGTCGAGCAGTCTCTCCGATACGTTGCGGGCCTTTTTATCCAGCAGCTTTGTAAAGGCAATACGGTCGACGGCGAAGGACCTCAGTTCTTTTCGCATGTGGCACCAGGCGTCGAGATACCAGTTGTCACGGTAGTGGACGAGCCGTTGGGGCGACACTTCCCTTCCTGTTTTTTCGTCTCTGGTACGGCTCTGGTAGGTGATATGTAGCCGTTTACGCTGCAGGAGAGCGGCGGCGATTGCCGCGAAATGTTTTGACTCAACGCGGCGCGAAGCCATGGGCAATACGCGGATGCGCTGCCTGATTTCTTCTGCTGAATGATCGCCCTTTTCGAGGAGCGCGACGATGCGCTTTCTCAGCGGATCGATATGCTGGGTGAGGAGCCCCGGCTGAAGGTTTTCGAGTAGGTGTTCCATGGAGAGGAGGGCATGGGCCTCGGCACTGCCGAACCACAAGCCGGGGAGTTCGCTGCGAGGCGCTTCATAGTCGAGGATGTAGCCCCGCCTCTCCCGGACCCACACAATTGGGACATTCAGGCGGTTACGCAGATATTCGAGATCTCGCTTGACGGTAGCCGGCGAGACCTCAAGGTCATTGACCATCGCTCTCAGAGGCACGGTACGGCAAGACTTGAGTAGTTGTTCGATGCGGTGAAATCGCTCCGTCCGTTCCACTGTCACCCTTTAAGCAGCTTGATTGTCAGCTGAAATACAGTCAGAGCATATTTTTATGTCACAAACCCCAGATGCTGCAACATCGATTTTTGCTGACTGATATTACCGGTTATTTTTAGCTATCGAAATGACACGTTGCAAGTTATTTCAAAAGGGCAAATGAATGCCGACCTTATCCGCTATCGATTCCCTGCTCCCGCCGCGACGCAGAGGTCTTCGGTAAACTCGGTGATCATTCCCGAACGGGTTTCATTCGGCATTGACACTCCCCTCCCCCCTCTTCTCATACCGGCAGATGCCGCGATAGTCGCAGTAGTCGGGGCATTCCATGGGCCAGACGGCAAACTCGCCGCTCCGTATCCTCTCGACCAGGGCTATGGCTCGGTCGATAAAGGCCGGAGCACCCTCGTTCATCAGCGCCCGGCGTCTTTCGGAATTCTCCGTCAGCAGCTCCGACGGGTCGCCGCTGGACTGCCATGGCTTGTCGTACTTCTTGAGCAGATAGATGAGGGCATCGATATGCACCGCATGTTCCGGGAAAAGCCGCTTTGCCGCCATAAGATAGACCGGGAGCTGGAACGACGACACCCCCCAGGTATCGGGGTTGGTCATGGCCTTCTTGTCGAGGCTGCTGCTGTGCTTATAGTCCACCACCCGCAGCCCGTCGGGTTTGAGGTCAATCCGGTCGATCCTCCCCTTAAGCGCCACCTGCTCCCCCTGCAGACCGGTCAGGGTCATGGGGCTGGCCTCATCGCCGAAGGCTGCCTCAAACCGCGAGGGGATGAAACCATCCGCCTCGAGGGCCGGTTCGTGATCGAGCATCCACCCCAGCACGGTCAGCAGCTCCTTTTTCCGCGCCTGCCACAACACCATGTTCCCCGTGGAACGTTCCTCCTCCCATCGGCGGATAACCTGATTTGCTGCCTCGAAAAAGACTTCTCTTTCCTCGGGCCTGCCGGTGAGCGGTACCAATTTCTTGTCGTACAAGCGCTGGAATCCTTCGCGGAGGGCGGCGTGGACCAGGCTCCCTTCCTCGCTCCGCTCCATCTCCAGCGAAGGCTTTTCCTCCTCCAGTATCCCCAGCACCCTTTGAGAGAAGAATACGTAGGGACAGGCGGCATACTGCTCCATTGCGGTGGCGCTCCAGGGCTGGATGTCGGGGAAGACGCGCTCCCGGAGTATCCGCCGGATGTCGTCGCCCGAAAGACGGCCGGAGAAGGGGCCCGCCGTCACTGCGCCGTCCTGTTCGACGACCTGCCGCAGGGCCTCGCGCCGCACGGTCTCCATCATTGAGGGCAGCGAAGCCAGCCGTTCCGGCAGGAGCCGCGTGAGGGCGCCGGACAAGCCTTCCTCATCGACGCGGGAACGGCCGAACAGGTTACGGAAGAGGGCTGTCTCCACCTCCTGTGGTTCCATGGCATCGGCCAGCGGGGCGAAACCGGCAGCCGGTTCCTTTCGGTCATGGGTAATGCCCAGTTCCCTCAGGAAAAAGGAGGGGAGGGTCTCGCGACCGGAAATATCGGTGCAGGACCAGGAAAAGGTTATCCGCTCCCCCGCAGCCAGGGCCATGGCGAAGAGGAGCGGCTCAGACTGGGCCTGTTCGTTTGTGGCGCGAAAGACCTTTTTCCTGAGGGCGCTGTTGAGTGCCTGCCGCTCGGTATCGGGCATCAGCGGGTCGGGAGCGGAGGGAGCAGGCGCCTCCCCCTCGTTGAGTCCGCCGAGGAACAGGCGGGGCGCGCTCAACCCCCGCAGGTCGTGAAAACTCAGTACGGCCACCCCTTCCTCCGCGGGGCTGCCCAGTGACTTCCCCTCCATGGCCGACAGGAGAAGACGGTAGAATTGAGGGGCGGTCACCGGCTCCGTATCACCCAGTCTTCGGTATATCTCCGCTATTTCCAAAATGGTTTCCTCCAGGAGCCCCAGGGAGCGGGCATCCCGCTCGAAGGTCTCGCCGGGGATGAGCGCCATGCGATAGAGACCGGCATTTCGGAGATAACGGCGAAAGACATCACCGAAATCGGTCACCGGCATCGGTTTACCGAGGGCCTTGAGCCTTAGCAGGCAGGCAGACACCCCCTCCCGCAAGGCGTTGATATCAGGCGACCCCTCTTTGGCTGCATAGGCGCGGAGGCGCTGTTCCCAGCCGCCGCCCTCCCGGTCGTCGATAATTCCGGCCTGGAGGACATGTCCCTCCACCTCTTCCGGAGTACAGGGAGAGCCGTCGGCTTTTTTGACGAAGGGTTCGAAATAGCCCGATTTCAACAGCCGGAGCATCTCCTCCCGCTCGAAGCGGCTCCCGATGACCTCAAAGACTGCCAGTGCCGCCTTTACCAGCGGCGACATAGCCAGAGGCATGCCGCGACGGAAGGAGAGAGGGATGCGGTAGCGACGGAAGACGTCCTCCATCATAGGGCCGTAGACCGAAAGATCGCGGAAGGCCACGAATATGTCGGTGGGAGAAACGCCGTCATCCAGCAGCAGGCGCACCTCGCGGCCGATGGCTTCGCACTGGGGGTAGTGGCCCCGGGCGGTGATGACCCTGGGCAGCTCGGCGGAAGGCAGAGCAGTCGGGCTCGTGGAAAGGAAACGGCGGCGAAGCGGGGAAAGGTTGTCAGTGCCGCAGAGGTCGTCGAACTCGACCTCCAGCCGGAGGTTCTCGCCCCCCAATGCCTCAAAGCGGGACAGGGTGCCGGAGACGGCGCCGAAGACCGAAGCCCTAGAGGGGTCCCACGGAAGCGTGATAAAGACGCTGACCACTCGGGCAAGGGCTCCCAGCAGCTCTACCTGGAGCCAGGTAAGGTCATAGATATCGGATACCCGGAGCTCTCGCACGCCTTGCAGCACAGGAGGTATGAAGCCGCCGGACACCCGTTCGATGGCACGGCGGTAGAGTGTGGTCTGGTCGCACAGCCCAAGCCGTTCCATCTCCGCCTCGAAGCAACCGTATAGCTCCGCGATACCCTTGTATTTCTCTCGAAGGGGAGGGAAAAGGGTCGATGTGGCCTCGTCGAACTGCCGGGGCGATACACCGGCGGCCCTTAGCTCCTCAATGAGCGAGAGAAGCAGGCGTAGAGTACCCGACCCTCCTGCGTAAGAGGCGCTGCCTGCCTCACGTTTCCTGCAGATGCTGGCAAGGAGGGCTTTTTTCCCGAATCCTTCGATGCGGTTTCCTTCAAAAGGTGCGCCGGCAATCCGTTCCGCAAGCTGGGGCAGCGTCAGGTACCGGGTTCCACCAAGTGTGCCGCCTGGGGCCTTGAGGAGCGCATCGCGTTCATGCCGGAGAACCGAGAGAGAGGAAGGCAGGATATGGAGGGTATCGGTCTGCATGGGGGAAGTTTACGCCCCGGTGGATGGGGTGTAAAGGGGGAAGAAAGGAGAGCAAGTCATGCGAGCTGCGGCCTGATGTGGGTTACCGCAGACACACCTGTATTAAGCGGTTACGTTCTGGTCGTCCTGCTGTGAAGGATTGTTGAGCTTGGCAAGGACGGCATCGATGGTTTTTTCGGAGATGTCGGGAAGAAAACCGCCAAAAGAGACCTTCGCCATCTCATACCCCTGCATCACGGCGTTCTTTACCTTTTGCAGTTTTTCCGGATCGTTGCCCGCGGCGTTGAGGGCAAAGGCTGCTATTCTGTCCGAGGTCTGTTCCACGCCCCAGTAGCCATCGGAGGCAATCAGTGCCTGGGCATCGGCTTGGGACAGGTTGGCCAAATCTGCGGTGTTGCCTCCCCCGATATCGAGGGTGGTCGAGATACCGAGCTTTCCGAAGAGTTGCGCTATCTGACTATTAAGGGTTCCCCCTTCCTCGCCGATGGCACCAACCCCGCTTTGCTGGGTAACAAGCGTCGAAACTATCTGGCTGGTAACGAGGAACCTGGCAGCCTCGCCTACAGGTTTACTGTAGGTGACGACTTCATTCCTCGAGGCATTAAGCGTTACCCGGTCTCCTCCGACTTCCTTCCCTTCGACCCCTCTGCCCTGCTGACCGCTCTTACCGTACTCGTGGCCCTTTTCTACCTTCTGCGTCGCCTTGAGCATATCCATATAGACTTGGGTAGCGTCTTTTATCATAGCCCTCCTCCGTACCTGGGGTATGGATGCAGTATACCATTTCCACGGTAAAATGCGGAAATTTTTGCGCCATTTGACGACTCTTGGCGATTATAACTGTCCTGTTGGCACACGTTGCTCCCTCCATAATGCTTGGCCGTTAGATCGATCTGCACAGACACCTTGACTTGTTTTGTCTTCGTCAGATAAGATGCTTACCCCTTGACAGCTCGAAGGTTTTTTACTAAATTGTGCAGTCTGTCGCAAATGATGGGGGATCGTCTAGCGGTAGGACAACGGACTCTGACTCCGTTTACCTAGGTTCGAATCCTAGTCCCCCAGCCAAATTACCACCCATATGGTCCCATCGTCTAGCGGTCAGGACGCCGCCCTCTCACGGCGGAAGCAGGGGTTCGATTCCCCTTGGGACTACCATACATCAGAAGGCTGCCTAATCAGGCAGCCTTTTTTCGTTACCATATCGCCTCTTTTCCCCACTCTATCCCTTTGAAATCATGCACGGTCTCGCATCTTTCCATGATCACGCATTGCGGGCGCAAAAATGTGACCAACAAAGTCATACAAAACTGCAAGATTATCTTTGACTACCCGAGAATGCTTGAGGTACCATGCGGACATTCTCAATAGGACTTGCATGGAGGGACAAATGGACAGGAAACTTCCCGAGAAAAAGCTGGCCGTCGCGAAACAGCAACTCAAGTGGTTCCTCGACCTTATCAACCTGAATGTCGAAGAGATGCCTTCCGACCAGGTATTCAGGCTCTGGACAGACCTCCGGTATATCGCTTACGGAAAGCTGGGCGAGGCCTTTATCCCTGACCATGCCATCGTCCGCTGGGACAAGCGCAAAAAGGACCTCATGAGGATACAGGAACACCTGAAAGGGTTTCTGGAGAAGATCCTTGCCGGTTATGCGGCATCCAAAGAGGAGAGAGGGATATCCGGGTCGGGCCAGAAGCTTGCCGGCGGCTTTAACGTAATCAGCAAGCGCCTCGCCGAAGCCGCCTCGGGCGGAGAAGCCGTGGTCGAATGGATCGGCGATCACACCGCATTCAGTCATTCTTTTGAGACAAAGGTGCTCGTTCTTGGCAACACGGTCTATCCCTTTATTCCCCAGATTCAGGACAAACTGCTCCTCGAATTCGTCAATTCCCTCAGCCAGTTCCCCCTGGACCTTATCCTTACCTGCCAGCGTGACGACTGCAGCGGCTATTTCCTCAAAGCCACTGAAAAGGACAAGAGGTTCTGCTCAGCCAAATGCTCCTGGGTAATCGCGGCCAGGGCCCGAAGAAAATTCGCAAAAGAGAGCAAGCGAACGGTAACCGTCGGGCTTTACCACGAAGAACCCGAACCTGTTCCCATGTTCCGATAGGTCGATCAAAGGCGACGCGCAAATTTGACAAGGCCAACCGCTGGTCTAAACAATTAGCAGTACAAACTCTGCTGCTCCCAACCCCTGCAACGCACCCCGAAAAAAGTTAACATTTCTTCATCAAGTTTCTTCTCCTCCTGCCGATAATTCAGTCAGTAAGTGTTACTTGGCTGTTAACTTTCTATCCAGACCCTTCCTCATCGTGAAGCCATTTAATAACATTCTCGCAATTGCCGCCACCCTCGCTTTACTGGGAATGCTGGTAATGCTCGTCATTCATTTTCTGCCGATTTCTCCTGGTATTTCAATGAGTACCGTCGCCGCCAGCCTGCTTATGCTTGCAGGCACTCCCCTCCTCTACTTCGGCTTTATGCGGCGGTATCAACTGGAGACCGGCCGGCTGGCCCAGGTTGAAACCACCCTCAGCGAAGAACATGGACTCCTTTCAACGATAATTAATACTACTTCATCTTTTATGATGGTAATTGACAGGACGGGGCGAATCGTTCGCTGTAATCAGGCCTGTGAAAAGGCTCTCGGATACGCCCCCGGGGAACTCGCAGGAAAAGAGGCCCAAAGGCTGTTTCGCGATCCTGCTGACGCACAATCAATACCGGCCATGGCAGAAAGCCTCCGGTCGGCCGGGTCGCTGGAAGAACGGGATCAGTCGCTGAAAACCCTTAACGGAGAGGTCCGGACCATCAGGTGGACCTATGCACTTCTCGAACAAAATCCCGAAGGAGATGATCTTATCCTGATGACCGGCATCGACGTCACCGGCCAGAAACTTGCGGATGACAAACGGGCCGAGACAGCCGGTCAGTGGGAATTGACCTTCAACTCCATGGTTGACGGTGTATCGATCCACAGCACCGATTTTGAGATCGTCAATGTCAACTCCGTACTGTGCGAAATGCTCGGGATGACCCGCGAAGAGTTGATCGGAAAGAAATGTCACGAGGTTTTTCATCACAAAAGTAACCCTATTGAAGAATGCCCTCTCCTGAAAACCAGAGGCTCCGGGAAAAGAGAATATGTGGAGCTGTTTGAAGAGTCGATCGGCGGCGGAACCTGGCTCTCGGTTGCGACCGCGCCGATGCGAAATGATTCGGGAGAGATCATCAACATCATCCACGTCGTACGCAATATCTCCGAACAAAAAAAGGCGGAGGCAGCCCTCAGAGGGGCGCTTCATCATAACGAGCTCATTCTGAACAATGCCGGTGAAGGAATATTCGGCGTCGATACCGAAGGGTTGATAACCTTTATAAACCCGGCGGCCGCTTCAATGCTGGGATGCATTCCGGCAAAGGTTACCGGAAAGTCATTCCATATCCTCTGGCACCACACCAGTGAAGACGGCACGCCGCTGCCCGAGATCGAATGTGCCATTATGACGACCGCTCGGACCGGCCTGTCGTGCGTCGTTAAGGATGCTGTCTTTCACCGGACCGACGGGTCACGTTTTCCCGTTGAGTATGTAGGGAAGGGGATCATCGATCAGGGGAAATGTCGGGGGGCAGTCGTCATCTTCAGAGACGTCTCGAAAACCCGGGAAACAGAACAGCAGATTCAGCATCAACTCGAAAACCTCGCTGCCCTTCACGAAATCGACCTGGCCATCACCGCCAGTATCGACCTCAATATTACGCTTAAGGTAATCCTTGCCCAGATAATAGAGCAGCTCGACGTCGACGCCGCCGACATACTGTTGCTCGATACCCGGCTCAACACCCTGGAATTTGCCGCCAGCCGTGGCTTCCGGTCCGACCCGGAAAGGTCCGGTGTGCTTCACGTCAACGAGAGCGTGGCTGGGCAGGCGGTTCTGGGTCGAAGACTTGTCGGCATCGCCAACCTGAAAAAAACCGAGGAGCGTTTCGTCCGTTCCCCTCTCTTCTCAAAGGAAGATTTCACTACGTACCACGCAGTACCGCTTATTACCAAAGGACAGATAAAGGGCGTGCTCGAGGTATTCCACCGCCGCCGCTTCTTCCCCAATGACGACTGGAAGGGGTTCCTCAAGACCATCGCCGCCCAAGCCGCCATTGCCATTGACAACGCAGGCTTGTTCGACGACCTGCAGCGCACGAACAGCGAGCTGGTCATGGCCTATGACACCACGCTGGAGGGGTGGTCACGGGCCATGGACCTGCGCGACAAGGAGACCGAGGGGCACACCCGCCGCGTAAGTGAGCTGACGGTGTTCCTGGCGCGGGCCATGAGAGTGCCGGACGCAGAGCTTGTTCATATGTACCGGGGCGCTCTCCTGCACGACGTAGGCAAGCTGGGCATTCCCGACAATATCCTGCTCAAGCCGGGCAGGCTGAACGATGAAGAGTGGAACATCATGAAACGCCACCCTCAGTATGCCTATGAACTCCTCTCCCCTATTTCATACCTTCGCCCCGCCATCGACATCCCCTACTGTCATCACGAAAAATGGGACGGGAGCGGCTATCCGCGCGGCCTCAAGGGGGAACAGATTCCTTCCGCGGCACGTATCTTTTCACTTGTGGACGTATGGGACGCCCTGTGTTCCGACCGCCCCTACCGACCGGCGTGGACAGAGGATAAAGCCCGTGAGCATATAATATCGCTCTCCGGCACTCATCTTGATCCGCAAGTCGTTAAGGCATTTGTCAGCCTGTATCCCGGGAAGACCTACTGAGCGACAACTCCGGCTAGATATAGACAAAAAGCCCGACCACTAAAATGGTCGGGCTTTCGCGTTTCGCAATGGGACAGAAGCCTGGTCAACCTTCCATCACGCAGCTTTCTTCAGGGCCACGGGACGCCCCTCGATCTCGATGTTGACCTTCTTCGGCAGCGCAGCCTTTGCCGCCGGCATCGTCACCTCGAGGATACCGTTCTTGTAAGAGGCGTGAATCTTGTCAGCCTCTACCCCCTCCGGAAGCAGGAGAGTTCTTTCGAATGAGCCATAGCAGGCCTCGCAAAGGACATACTCTTCACCTTTCACGTCCTTCTCGGCCTTCTTCTCACCCTTGATGATTAACTGATTGCCCCGTACCGAGATGTCTACATCCCTGGCGTCAACACCGGGCAACTCCATTCTCACTACAACATTTCCCTTGTGCAGGAAGCTGTCAACCCGCGGATACCATCCGGCTCTCTCTCCGCCGATGAACTCCTGGGTAACACCAAGCGTCCTCTTGAAGAAATCGTCCATTTCTCTGCGAAGGGATGACAGTTCATTAAAGGGATCCCACTTTCTGATCGCGAACATAATGGTCACCTCCTTTTTTGCTTCTATCCCGTTGACTTGCTTCAATAATAGTATACCCCATTTCACCGTTGCCGTCCGAAGCGACACGGGACGATGGGCAGGTATTATTACGACAACAAAATACTCAAAGGACGTCATTCCCGCGAAAGCGGGAATCCATGCCACTGGATGCCCGATAGAATCACTCGGGCATGACGGGATGTTTCACTTGTTTAATTGCCGCCGGAATATTTCAACAAATGGCGGCAACGGGCGCTGTTTTATGACATAATGCTCAGCGCAGGTTTTGACACAAAGGCAAAAACTGTTAGAATCTAAGCAGATACTTATTTAGAGGCCCCTTCATGAAGTGGTCGTTCAAGCTCATCACCCTGTTCGGGATCCCCGTCAAGGTTCACATCACCTTTCTGTTGCTGCTGATCTTCGTCGCCGTTGTACCGAGCGGCTTCATCGGCGGATTCACCGGCCTCAACGCCGTGGGGGTGGTCCTCCTCATCTTTACCTGCGTCCTCATCCACGAGTTCTCCCACAGCCTCGTCGCCCGTCATTACAAAGTCCCGGTAAGAGACATCACCCTGCTCCCTATTGGCGGCGTCGCGCAAATGGACGAAGTCCCCGACAAGCCGCGGCAGGAGATCATTATCTCCCTCGCCGGTCCGCTTGCCAGCTTCGCGCTCGCCATCCTCTTCTACTTCATGGGAAAAGACGAGGCCGGCATCGCCTACCGCCCAGGCAACATCTGGATGCTCCTTTTCCAGATAAACGCCATGCTCGGCCTCTTCAACATGCTCCCCGCCTTTCCCCTCGACGGCGGACGGGCGCTGCGGGCGGCACTTGCGCTCAAAATGACGTGGCTTCGGGCAACCAGGGCCGCCGTGGCCATCGGTCAGCTCTTCGCCATGTTCCTCTTCTTTGCCGGCTTTTATGTAAACTGGTGGCTGTCGCTCATCGCCATCTTCATCTACCTCGGGGCAGAGAGCGAGGAACGGGCGTCGGAGACCAAGGCCGCCCTCAGCTCGGTGACCGTGAGCCAGGCCATGCTCACCTCGTGGGAACAGGTAACGCCCCAGGAGACCATCGAGGAGGTGCTCAGCAAGATCACCCACAGCCTGCAGTGGGACTTTCCCGTCATGGATGGCGACAGGCTGGTCGGAATACTCCCCAAGGACGCCATATTCGGCGCCCTTCGCGAGAAACCCGCCTCCACGCCCGTGTCGGAAATCATGGTCCGCACCTTCTACTGTGCGTCCGAAGAAAACTCCCTCGACGAACTGTTCGTGAAGATGTCGCAGACCCACGTCACCCTTGTCCCCGTCATGAAAGGGACCGAACTGCGCGGGCTTATCAACCCCGAGCAATTGGGGCGCTTTCAGGTGCTAAGGTCAGCGGAAATGGAGACCAAGGCTGCCGTGAACTGGTCGAAGGTGTGGGAGTATCGTGGGAAGGAGAAGGGGGAGAAGTAGTGATGAGCTTGATAGCTAGTTAAGCGGGCAATTTAACAACGTCTCAGTTGTTGTTCCACAAGTCAGCTGGCTCTCTCTTTAATCAATTGCAACGCCCTGGCTTTATCGTGCAAGTTGATTACGTGCAATGACGGGTCCAGCGGGCCTGATTTTGTATACTTCCGATTTCTCGCTATGTTCTTTTTGTAAGTCTTGATGCCATTCATCTCAAGGTAGTCTTTCATATCCTCTATTTCTGTGTCTGTCCCGGCTGAAAATACCATGTCCGAAGCTGGTGCACGAAATATGACGAAGTAAATGATGTATCCAAAGAAAAGGATGCCGAGGATTGACTCTATCGTATCAAAATTGAATCCCATATCGACCCATACCTCACTGAATAAGTTGGGGAGACTTTGTTTCGGCTTTCAGATGCCACTCTCTGTTCAACTTCAATAAGCCATTAATCATGTCCCGAATTTACCAACCCCCTCCAGCCTTTGTAAAGCAGAATAACAAGTAGAACACACTGATTTATAATTGGTCGACTGTGGAGCAGCTATTTCCGCGCGGCGAGGGTAATGCAGAAGATAAGGATCGAGGTAAGAACAATGGTCGGCCCCGACGAGGTGTCGAGCCAGTAAGACGCGGCGAGGCCGAGGATGCTGCTGGAGACACCGAAGATGACCGACCAGGCGACCATCTGCCGAAAGTTGGCGCTGATGTTCTTTGCGGCGGCGGCAGGGACGATGAGGAGCGCGGTGACGAGGATGATGCCGACGATCTTGAGGCTCACGGCGACGGTAGCGGCGAGGAGGAACATGAGCAGGTATTCGTACCGCTCGACCGGCACCCCGGCAACCTTGGCCATGTCGCGGTTAAAGGTTATCTGCAGCAGCGGCCTCATTATGCGGGACATGACGCCTACGACGACGATCCCCATGACTACGGAGATCATGAGGTCGCGGTCGGAGATGGAGAGGATGTCTCCCAGCAGATATTGAAAGAGATCGGTGCGGTAGCCCCTGAGCAGGGCGATTATCAGTAGGCCCAGGGCGGCGGAACCGGAGAAGAAGATGCCGATGGTGGTGTCGGCGGAGAGGTTCCCCTTGTTCTGCAGATAGACCATGCCGGCGGCGACAAGGATGGCGAAACCGAGGGCCGACAGCGACGGGTTTATGCCGAGGAGAAAGCCCAGGGCCACGCCGGTAAAGGCGGAGTGGGAGATGGCGTCGCCGAAGAACGACATCTTGCGGATGACGACAAAGACCCCCAGCAGGGCGCAGACGATCCCGACGATGACCCCCGATACGAGGGCGCGCTGAACGAAGGGGTAGGCGAGTATGTCGAGCACTGTGGTCTCCTAATGCCTGTGGACGTGGTCGTACAGGGATGCCCCCTGTCCGTAAAGCTCCCGCACCGTCTCCTGGGAAAGGGCCTCGTGCGGCGTGCCGCTGCATACAAGCTTCTGGTTAAGGCAGAGCACACCGTCGGCGTAGCGATACACCACCCCTACGTCGTGGGAGACAAGCAGTACGGTCATGCCCCGGGACTCGGCGAGTTGTTCGATCATGTCGTAAAAAACCTTCTCGCCTTCGACGTCGATGCCCGCGGAGGGTTCGTCGAGGATCAATATCTCGGGGTCCTGAATGAGGCTCAGGGCGATGAGCACCCGTTGAAACTCGCCGCCGGAGAGGACGCCGAGCTTACGGTCCATGAGATGCCCCGCGCCGATCTCGTCCAGAGATGCCGCGATCTTTTCCCTACGCCCGGTTTTTTCGAGCAGGTTGAGGTTCAATAGCTCCTCGACGGTAAGGGGGACGCTCCGGTCGAAATCGACCTTCTGGGGGACATACCCCAGCTTGCGGTGCAACTTGCCCAGCTCTTTTACCGGGGTGCCAAAGAGCTTAACGGTGCCGGTATCGAAGGACTGAAGGCCGGTAATCACCTTAACGAGGGTGGTCTTGCCCGAGCCGTTGGGACCGATGATGGCGGTTACCGCACCCTTCTCCACGGTGAAGCTGACATGCTGAAGGATATGGTGCGAGCCGATCCGCACGTTGAGGTCTTCTACTTCGATGATGCTCATGGCTTGTTCTGCGCCTCTTTGAATGCCGCCAGGTTCTTCTTCATGACGCCGATGTACGACCCTTTTTCAAAATCCCCCGTCTCCATGGGATCGAGCTCCAGCACGCTCAGCTTCAGGTCCGACGCGACGGTCTGGATGATCCTCGGCGAAAACTGTGGCTCGGTAAAGAGCGCCCTGACGTTGTACTTTTTGATGGTATTAATAAGCCCCGCCATAGAGCGCGGCGACGGCTCCTTGCCGGGGACCTCCTCGAACACCGCCACCTGCTTCAACCCGTAGCGGTTCGAGAAATAGCTGAAGGCCGAGTGGTAGGCCACGAACTCCTTACGGGCGAAACCCTCAATCTCCCTGCGGCACTCTTCGTCCAGCGCCCGCAGCTGATCGAGATAGCGGACGGCATTGGCCTCGTAAACGGTCTTGTTGGCCGGGTCGACGGCGATCATGGCGTCGCGGATATTCTCCACCTGCTTCATGGCGTTGACCGGATCGAGCCATACATGCGGGTCGCCGCCTTCGTGATGATGACCACCGACGTGCTCGTGCTCGTCGCGGTGATCTTCCTTTTTCTTGAGTTCAAGAGGCGCAATCCCCTTGCCCGCCTCGACGACCAGTGTCTTGTCGGGAGAGAGGGTAACGTCTTCCAGGAAGGTTTCGAGACCGAAGCCGTTCTTGATGAGAAGGCGGGCATTCTCCAGCCGCTGACGGTCCTTCGGGGTAAAGGTAAACTCATGAGGGCCTGCACCGGCCGGTAAAAGGTTTTCCACCCGCATCCGGTCTCCTGCTACGTTTTTGGCAAAGTCATAGAGCGGGAAAAAGGTGGTGATCACCAGGGGTTTGTCCGTAGCTTTTGAAGCCTGCTCAGGCCCCTTGCTACACCCGGCGAAGACGAAAAGGAGCGCCAAAGCACAGAAGATATTTGCAAATCGTTTCATCCTACCCCTTCTGTCCGCAGTCGTAACAGACACCGAAGAATTCCAGCGTATGGCCGGTTATGGTAAACCGCTTCTTCCGCGAAAGCTCCTTTTCCAGGGCGCTCAGCAGGCACCCCTCGATCTCTTCCATCCTGCCGCATTCTTTGCAGAAGATATGGTGATGGTGCTGCTCTCCCTCCATTTCGTAGAGGGCACTGCCGGAGGGAGAGCCGGTTTTGCGCGCCAGTCCCAGATCGAGAAGGAGGTGGATAACCCGGTAGACCGTGGCGAGGTCGACCTTCTTCTGCATCTTTTCGTAAATCTCCTGGACCGAGAGGGGCCGCCCCTCTTTCGCCAGCAGGTCGGCCACCCCTTTTCGCGGCCCGGTGAGGCGATACCCCTTTTCGCGGAGAGCGCTCTTTATGGTTCGGTCGTCTTTTTGTGCCATGGAAATATCCTTTATTGCGTATACAGGAAATACAATCTACCCCAATTGCAAATGATTTGCAACTAGTTCGCGGCGACGGCAAGCGGGAACACGGGCCATTGATTTTGGTCAAAGATGCCGTATAGTAACAACGGTTTATCCCTGTTTGCTGAAAGGAGACTATATGAGACAACTCGCAGCCCTCGTCCTTGCCATTCAATTCCTTATTGCCGGGGGTATCTGCTACGCCCAGGAAAAAACCGATGAGACTGTGGGCCAGAAGGTCGACTCTTCTCTCGACGCGGCAAAGAAGAAGCTGCATGAGTGGGAAGAGAATCTCAAGGAGATGGAGGCGAAGGGGAAAAAGCTGGGGAAAAAGACACGGGAGGAATTTCGCGAACTGAAGGCACAGTTCATCGAGCAAAAGGATAATGCCGTGGCAAAGCTGAAGGACCTCAACGAGCGGAAGGGCGAAATAGGCCAGGAAGTCGGCGATCAGTTCAAAGAGGCGTATCAGAAAGCCGGGGAGACCTTCGACAAGATCAAAGGATTGTTCGGCACCAAATCAGAAAATTCCAGTCAGCAGTGACCGGGGCCCCCGGACGAGAACCGGGGGCCGATCTTTTTACGCCAGTCCCGCCGCCTTGTTGAGCGCATCGATCACCTTGCCGGTGTCAGCGCCGTCGCGCTTGCAGGCTTCTTCGATAGGCACCGCTCCACCACAGCACGAGTCGATATTGAAGTCGTTGAAGACTCCCATGGTCGCGGGGTATTTGGCCAGCACGTTGTTGAGTATCTGATCCTTGGTAATCTTTTCAGACATTACTCCCTCCTGTATGAAAACCTCCTGTCCAACACAACGACTGCTAAAATACCACAACGGCAAAGGGGCGACAATGGGAAACCCTCCCGCCTTCTTGGCCGCTGATTTCCGGCCAGACGGTCCGCACCGCTATTCGTCTTGACTTTGCAAAAACCGTCGGGCAGAATCTGCCCGAAAATAACGGGACGGCCGGATGCCGTCATAACCTTATTAATGGAGATTTATGAGCAAAGGCATGTTCAAATGGTTTGCCATAGCGGCGTCGGTACTTTTCCTTTCTCTGACCGTCCTCGAGCTGGAATCCGAAGCCCGGGCGGGCGGCGGCAGGTCCGGCGGAAGCCGCGGCTCGCGGAGTTATTCCACTCCCCTGACCAGCAAACCTTCAACCCAGACCGCCCCATCTCAACAGCAGGTCGCTCCGTCGCCCGTACAGCAGATGCCCTACCAGCAACAGCCGGCCGGCGGCGGTTTCATGCGCGGCATGGGAGGCGGGATTCTGGGAGGGTTGCTGGGAGGCATGCTCTTCAGCAGCCTCGGGTTCGCCGGCACCGGTGGCTTGGGTGGAAGCGGCATAGGACTCTTCGAGATCATCCTTGTTGCCGGCATTGGTTACATGATTTTCAGGATGGTCAAGGGAAGAAGGGAAGAAAGCTACGCCTACCAGGGCGCCACAGCCTACGGCAGCGGTTCACCGGTGGCAACACAGGAGCCCCCAGTTCAACCCGCCTACGCACCAACCCTCAGCGATCGGGAGACGGGCCTCACGCATATCCGCCAGTTCGATCCGTCTTTTGACGAAGGCCGCTTCAAGGACGCTGCCATGGACACCTTCTTCAAGGTCCAGGGGGCATGGATGAACCGCGACCTGGCCCCGGCGGGAGACCTTCTCACCGACGAAATGCGGCGAATCCTTCAGGAAGACATAGACAGGATGCTGCGGGAGAAGACTTTGAACCGCATGGAGAATGTGGCGGTGAGAGATGTGGAAATTACCGAGGCGTGGCAGGAAACGGGGCAGGATTTCGTGACGGTGCGGATATACGCCAACCTGCTGGACTACACGGTAAAAGAAAGCGGCGAGATTATTGCCGGCAGCAAGACGGAGCCGGTCAAGTTCGAGGAATACTGGACCTTGACGCGGACCGTGGGGAACAACCCCTGGAGGCTGTCGGCAATCAACCAGGCATAACCGGCAAGCCCTTTCCTTTAAGAAAACAACCGATCTCCGGGCACAACACCGCCCGGAGATTTTTTTTGCCTGCGTGGTGTAGAAATCCAGTTTATGGAAAAACTCTTTTCCTTGACAAAAAATTAACCCCGTGTTAGCGTACCGTTTCCATTTTTCCGAAAAACCATAACAAAAACAGCTAGTTCGAGGAGGTTTCGCCGATGAAAAAGTACCTGCTGGCTCCTGGACCAACTCCGGTTCCGCCGGAGGTTCTGTCCGCAATGTCCCTGCCCATTATTCACCACCGGGCTCCCGAGTTCCTTCCCGTCCTTGATGAGGCGAAGAAGGACCTCCAGTGGCTCTTCCAGACGAAGAACGACGTGATGATTCTCGTCTCGACCGGTACCGGCGGCATGGTTGCATCGGTAAACAACTTCCTCAACCCCGGCGACAAGGCCCTTGTCCTCAACGGCGGAAAGTTCGGCGAGCGCTGGACCAAGATCTGCCAGGCCTTCGGCGTGCAGGTTGAAGAGATCAAGGTGGAATGGGGATACGCGATTGACCCGCAGACGGTAAAGGCGGCCCTCGACAAGGACCCCTCCATCAAGGCGGTCTACATGCAGGCCAGCGAGACCTCCACGGGCGTCGCACATGACACGAAGGCCATAGCCGAGATCGTGAAGCCGCGCGCGAATACCATCCTCGTGGTGGACGCCATCACCGCCATCGGCGTCTTCGATATCAAGACCGACGACTGGGGCGTGGACATCGTGGTTACCGGCTCCCAGAAGGCGCTGATGCTGCCTCCCGGTCTTGCCTGCGTAAGCGTTTCCGACAAGGCATGGGCCATGGCCGACAAGGCGAAGAACAGCAAGTTCTATTTCAACCTCAAGAAAGAGCGGGAAAACCTGGCCAAGAACCAGACGGCCTTCACCTCCGCCGTGTCGCTCATCATCGGCCTTCGCGAGGCGCTCAAGATGATGAAGGCCGAGGGGCTGGAGAACGTCTTCGGCCGTCAGCAGAGGCTGGCCGACGCCACCCGCGCCGCCTACAAGGCGCTGGGCATGGAGCTCTTCCCGAAGCAGTCGCCGTCCAACGCCCTCACCGCGGTCTGTGCACCGGCAGGGGTTGACGGTCAGCAGATATACAAGGACCTCCGCGTGAAGTACGGCATTACCGCCGCCGGCGGTCAGGACCACCTCAAGGGGAAGATCTTCCGCATCGCCCACCTCGGGTATGCCGACACCTTCGATGTCATCACCGCCGTTTCCGCGACGGAGATGGTACTGAAGGGTCTGGGTCATCCCGTGGAGTTCGGCAAGGGTGTAGCAGCGGCTCAGGAAATTCTTTGCAAGAAGTAAGAGTCTGAAACGCCTTTGGTTTGTCATTCCGGCGGAAGCCGGAATCCAGCGAATGGGCGCACAACCCCTGGACACCGGTTTTCACCGGTGTGACGACTTTGTTAAGCGGAGGAACTGTTAAATGCGTGTACTGGTGAGTGACAAAATCTCCGATCAGGGGGTAGATATACTGAAGAAGGCCGGGATCGAGGTGGACGTAAACACCTCGCTGGCCGCCAACCCTGAGGAGCTGAAGAAAGAGATAGGGAAGTACGACGGACTCGTCGTAAGAAGTGCCACCAAGGCAACGGCGGAGATCATCGCCGCCGCTGATAAGCTGAAGGTAATCGGCCGCGCCGGTTCCGGTGTGGACAATATCGATGTGAAGGCGGCCTCGGCCAAGGGCATCGTGGTAATGAACACCCCCGGCGGCAACACCGTCACCACCGCCGAGCACGCGGTTGCGCTCCTCTTCGCCGCATGCCGTCAGGTGCCGCAGGCAGCCGGCGCGCTCAAGGCGGGCAAGTGGGAAAAGAGCCGCATGGGTATCGAGCTCTACAACAAGACCCTCGGTATCATCGGCCTCGGCCAGATCGGCAGCCACGTAGCACGGGTCGCCAACGGCCTGTTCATGAACGTCGTCGCCTTTGATCCCTTCCTCTCCCCCGAGAAGGCCGCCCAGCTGGGCGTGGAGCAGGTTGACCTGCCGACCCTGTACAAGAAGTCGGACTTCATCACCATCCACTCGCCGCTGACCCCGGAGACCAAGGGGCTCATCAACGCCGACGTCATCGCCCAGATGAAGAAGGGCGTGGTTATCGTATGTGCGGCCCGTGGCGGCATCATCGACGAGAAGGCACTGTATGACGCCCTTGTGAGCAAGCATGTCGCCACAGCGGCCCTCGACGTCTTCGAGAAGGAACCGGTAGACCCGGCCCATCCGCTGCTGACGCTGGACAACTTCATCGGCACGCCCCACCTGGGCGCATCCACGCTTGAAGCCCAGGAGAATGTGGCGCTGGCGGTGGCGGAGCAGATCGCCGACTATCTCGTAAACGGCGTGGTGCGCAATGCGGTCAACGTCTCTTCCGTGCCGGCGGACCAGCTTCCCCGGGTACAGCCCTATCTGGCCCTGGCCGAGAAGCTCGGGGCCTTCCAGGCCCAGCTCTACGAAGGCGGCCTTACCGAGATAGAGATCGAGTACTCCGGTGAAGTTGCCGAGATGAACGTCGGCCCGGTCACCATCGCTGCGCTGAAGGGTTTGCTGACGCCGATTTCGGAGCATGTAAACTACGTCAACGCACCGATCATGGCCAAGGAGAGGGGCATCGAGGTCCGCGAGACCAAGTCCAGCGACACCCACGACTTTGCCTCCCTCATCACCGTGAAGGTAAAGACCGCGCAGGGAGTCCACGCGGTTTCCGGCGCCCTCTTCCACAAGAAGGAGCCCCGGATCGTCGAGATCGACAAGTTCGCCGTTGAGGCCTTCCCCGAGGGCCATATGCTGGTCATGCAGAACTATGACAAGCCGGGCGTTATCGGAAACATCGGTTCCACCCTTGGCAAGCACGGCATCAACATCGCCCGCATGGAGTTCGGCAGACGCGCCCTTGGCGAGAATGCCATTTCGGTCGTCAATGTCGATTCAGCGGCATCGGCCGAGGTTCTGGACGAGATCAGGAAGCTGCCGAACATCATTTCGGCCAAGCAGATAAAGCTGTAAGGTCGTTGAGCTCCTGAACCTGGTTATCGCAGGGCCCTCCGACGACCGGAGGGCCTTTTGCTTTTCGCCCATATTTCGAAACAGGAAACGATGAAAAAAAGTGACAAGGGGCCACTCACCCCAAAGGGCGTCCTCACCTTTCAACCCGAAGCCGCCGCCCGCAAGCGGTGGATAGAGGAACAGACCCTGGCCGTCTTTGGCCGCTGGGGATACCGGGAGATAGTTCCCCCGCCCTTCGAGTATCTTGACCTTCTCTCGGCGGGCACCCACGAGGATATCCTCAAGAAGAGCTACCGGATCACCGAGCGCTCCACCGGCCGGATGATGGTGCTGCGCCCCGATGTCACTCCGCAGGTGGCGCGCATCGTCTCCACCACCATGGCTGACCAGCCGAAGCCGATGCGCCTCTGCTATTCCCAGAGTGTCTTTAGGTACGAGAGCGAGCACGGGGGGAGACAGAGGGAGATCATCCAGCTGGGGGCCGAACTCATAGGCCTGGACGAACCGGAGGCCGACGCAGAGGTAATCGCCCTGTGCATCGAGGTGCTGAAGGCGGCGGGAGTGGAAAAATTCCAGATCGCCCTGGGGCAGGTGGAGTTTTACCGTGGTATCCTCAACGCCTCGGGAATCAGCGGCACCCTGGCCGACGACATTCAGAAGGCGGTCTGCAAGAAAAATTTCTCCCGACTGGTGGAATTGCTGGCAGGGGTGGAGATTGATGAGGCGCAGCGGGAGGCCATCCTGGGCGCCTGCAACCTGTTTGGTGGTCCCGAGGTCCTCGAGAAGGCGGCGACCTATGCAGGGAACGAGGAGTCGAAAAAGGCCCTCGGGAACCTCTCTGAAATCTGGCGGATGCTCGCGGCTTACGGCCTTGAAGAGCATGTCATCATCGACCTGGGAGAGGTGCGGGGCTTCGATTACCACACCGGCGTCATCTTCGAGATCTTTGCCGAGGGGATGGGCAGCCATCTGGGCTCCGGCGGGCGCTACAACAACCTCCTTGGCAAGTTCGGCACACCGTCCGCCGCCACCGGTTTCGCCCTGGACCTGGAGCGGGTGATGAACGCCCTGGAGACACAGAAGAGGCTCCCCGAGACCAAGGGGACCGACATCCTTGTCATCGACTACCAGGCCGACAAGCGGGAGGCCTTTCAGCTCTGCGGAAAACTCAGGGAGGCCGGTTACTCGGTGGCGAGGGATATAGTAAAGCGCTCCGTAGAAGAGTCGATGAAGTACGCGCGGAAAAACCGCTGCCGCTTTGTGGTAATCCTTGGGAGGAGCGATCTGCCGAAAGGTACGGTAGCGCTGGTCGATCTTAAGGATGGCGGTGAACAGGCCATACCGGCGGAGAAACTCCTGGGCGCGCTGCGTCGCTGATGAACAAAGACGCTTTCTGAAAACCCTCGGCAAAGCGTTTCAACCGGTAGACCCCTTGCTTCCCTTTCACCCTTTTCGCTTCAAGACCGCTATCCCGTGCCCCCCGAGATCAACCCTGACCGCATGCCTTCCGCCTCGCGCCTCGACCTTAAATTCTTCCGACGGCTTGAGCAGGTTGACCATCGTCGTGCCTTCCGGGCAGAGATTTGAATCCACTGTCACGTAATCACCCCTCGCATTTAACCCAAGGTTCAAGGCGACAACTATTTCGGTGGTATCCAGCACTCGTGAATAAGCCAGTGTACAATTGCCGTCCTGGGGATGACCGAAGTCCGTGCCATTCCCCGATATCTCACGGAAGTATTGCCTCCCGTAGCGCAGCGCCGGTTCATTTCTTCGGGCCTCGGCAATCTTTGAGATGCCCTGGTAGATCGGATGCGCCGGGGCGAAAAAGTGGCGACCCGTGCTGTTAAAAGCGCCCCATGTCCCTCCGAACATGCACTCCCGCACATAGAAGTCCTGATCTCCGCCGCCGTCAAAACCCTGCTCGGTCCCATAGTAAATACATGGGATCCCCTGGCTGGTCAGGAGATATCCTATGGCCAGAACCGCTTGTTGAGGGTATGGGTTGCCGTGCATGAACCGATTGTACTTTCTTGACATCTGGTCGTGATTGTCGACAAAGGTGACAAAGTTTTTGCCGGCAGCGCCATGGTCGGCATAGAGCGTATGGAAGCGCTCATATCTGTCTCGAAGTGCGTCGGGCTTCCTGAACCCTTTCAGGACTTCTTCCAGAACAAAATAGAGCGGGAAATCGAGGGCGGCGTCAAGGGAAGGGAAACGCTCGCTGGTATGCGGCAGACGGCTGTTGCGACCGATATAGCTTTGAATGATGTTGTCGTCGCCAACGATCTCTCCGAAGATGAAGAAGTTCTGTTTGCCGATACTCTTCGCATATTCCCTCACGGCATTGCAGAGGATTGCCGTGGCGCTGCTTTCCATATGCTTGACCGTATCGACGCGAAAACCGTCGATATCGGTCTCGCATATCCAGTATTTGTACGATTTAATCAGGGCGTCCAGCACATCGGGCCTGTTGATGTCCAGCTCCTTCAGGCTAAGAAAATCGCCGTTCATCGCTTCATTCTGGTCATACCAGTCCCTGATCTCCCCTCTCCTTTTGTAGCAGTCCTCACGCTGGAGCTCTTTGGGCCAGACAGCATCGTCATGCTGAAATCCCGCTTGAGGATCCTTTTCCCGCCAGAAGCCGAAGGGGAAAGGTTCCTGCGCTTCTTTCCAGTAATAGTAAGGATAGTTTTCTGGATAGGCCCAGTTGTCTCCTGTATGGTTGAAGATGATGTCGAGGATGACGTACATTCCTTTCGCGTGCGCCTTGTCTACCAGCTCTCTGAGGTCTTCTCTTGTCCCGAAACGCGGATCTACTTCAAGGAAATTCTGGATACCGTAGCCGTGGTAACTGTCGTTCATTTCCTGGCGGTTCCTGAATACAGGGCTAAGCCATACCGCATTTGCACCGAGCCCTTTAATGTAATCGAGCCGTCGGGTGATCCCTTTCAGGTTCCCGCCCTGAAAAACCCTCCCGTCCGCTGAATCTCTGCCATCCGTCGGCGCTGCCGGGTTGTAGGGCTGCGTGCCGTTATCATTATCGTCGAACCGGTCCACCAGCAAAAAGTAGATGAATGTGTCTCTCCAGTCCGCGGGCGAGGGGTAGATGCTGCCGGTCGGAACAAAGTTCATTTCGAGAGTAGAGGTAATCATTGCGTCTCCTTGTCAGCAGAAGATTGAGGTCGTCATTTATCCGCGGCATCGCCGCCGGCACGACAACTAATAAAGCATCTGGACGGTTTGTTGTCGCGGACTTTCTTGCCGTATAAAGAGGACTTTCTTGCAGAGTGGTGGCAATGGCAGCCCTGGGCCTCTTGAACGGAGATACCCTGGCTCGGCCAAAGGGCCGCCTGAACCGTGCGGTTTGGCAGCAATTGCGCTGAACGATTGACAGGGGCCGGCTTACCCCATATAATCAGACGGTTTTTTCAGGCTGTTGTATCCGCGGCTCTGGTTCCGTGAGATGAATCAGGGCCTTTCTTGTGTTGTGGAGGATTCACGATGCCGTGTATCGTGGTAGTCGGCGCCCAGTGGGGCGACGAGGGTAAGGGCAAGATCATAGACATACTGACGGCCGAGGCCGATGTGGTAGCCCGCTACCAGGGCGGCCACAACGCCGGGCACACGGTCATCATCGGCGACGAAAAGTTCGTCCTGCACCTTATCCCTTCGGGCATCCTTCATGGCGGCAAAACCTGCATCATCGGCAACGGCGTCGTGGTCGACCCGGCCGCTTTTCTGGACGAAGTGGAGGAGCTGCGACAGAAGGGGATTTCCGTCGCCGGCAACCTCTTCGTGAGCAAGAGCGCCCACCTGATCATGCCCTACCACCGCGCCCTGGACAAGGAGAGCGAGAAGACCAAGGGGACCAAGAAGATCGGCACGACCGGCCGCGGCATCGGCCCGACCTATTCGGACAAGATGGCCCGGGTGGGGATCCGCATCTCCGACCTGTTCGACACCCAGGTATTCCGCGAAAAGCTGGAAAAGAACGTGGAAGACATGAACTTCTTCCTCGAGAACCTTTACAAGACCGAGCCGCTCAAGGCAGATACGATCTACGCTGAATATCAGGGGTATGCGGAAAAGATCGCCCCCTTTGTGGCAGACACCACGGCGATGGTGAACAAGCATATCGCGGACGGAAAGAAGGTTCTGCTGGAAGGGGCCCAGGGGACCATGCTCGACGTGGACCACGGGACCTACCCCTTTGTGACATCATCGAGCGCAGCAGCAGGCGGTGCCTGCACTGGTCTTGGGATCAGCCCCGTGAAGATCGACAAGGTGCTGGGCGTGGTCAAGGCCTATACGACCCGCGTGGGAGAAGGGCCGCTCGTCACCGAACTGAATGATGAAGTCGGAAAGGGCTTGCAGGACCGGGGCAAGGAGTTTGGCGCCACTACCGGCAGGGCGCGGCGCTGCGGCTGGTTCGACGCCGTGGTGGTAAAGCACGCCTCCATGATCAACGGCTTCTCGGGCATGGCCCTCACCAAGCTGGATGTACTGGACGAGTGCTCCGAAATAAAGGTCTGCACCGCCTACAAGTACAAAGGGGGCGAGCTGTCGGAGTTCCCCTCCGAACTGCATGTGCTGGAGCAGTGCGAACCGGTCTACAAAACGGTTAAGGGATGGCGGAAAAACACCGTGGGCGCCATGTCCATGGCCGGCCTGCCGCAGGAGGCGAAGGATTATGTCTCCCTGCTCACCGACCTCACCGGCCTTCCGGTAGACATACTCTCCACCGGTCCGCGACGGGAAGAGACGCTGGTACTGAAAACCAGCTTCTGATTTTTTTGAAAAACGAGAAAAGCAATGCAGGGGCGTGATGATTCACGCCCCTTTTTTTATATCCTGAGAGGCATGATCACCGCGAGACAGTCGGTATCCCCTGCTGCGGTAATGATGGAGGGGCTGACCTGGTCGGCCAGGCTGATGGTCACCTCGTCGCCGTCCACGGCCTGCAGGGCATCGAGGACGTAGCGGGCGTTGAACGCAATGGAAAGCGGTTCGGCCGAATAGCTGACGGCCATCTCCTCCGTTGCCTCCCCCAGCTCGGGATTGTTCACCACCAGGGTGATCTTCTCCGGGGCAATATCCATCCTCACCGCGCTTACCTTGTCCTTTGCCAGGACCGAAACCCTCTTGATGGCGCTGGCGAAGACCTTCTTGTCCTGGATGGCCAGTTTCTTTTCGTTCCGCGAGGGGATTACCTGGTTGTAGTTGGGATAGTTCCCTTCGATCAGGCGGGCGAAAAGTTCAACGGAATCCTTCTTGAAGAGGATCTGGTTCTTACCTATGGAGAAGGAGACCTTTTCGACCTTGTCGTCCAGGAGTTTCCTCAGCTCGAGAAGCCCTTTCTTGGGGATGATGACGCCGGGTCCTTCCGTTGCCTCCGCGCCGGGAATATTTTTCTTGATCAACGCAAGGCGGTGTCCGTCGGTGCCGACCATCTCCGCCATGGTCCCTCCATCCGCCGGTGCTATCTTGAAGCAGGCGCCGTTGAGGACGTAGCGCGTCTCGTTCTCCGCCACGCAATAGATGGTCTTTCTGATCATGTCGCTGAGCAGGCCGCCGTCGATCTCGATCATCCTGCCGCTATCGAACTCGGGCCACGAAGGGAATTCCTCTGCCGATAGTCCGGCAATCTTGAAGTCGCTCTTTCCGCAGGTGATGCTGACCCAGTTGTTATCAAGGCTGCCGATGGAGATGTCGGCCGCGGGCAGTTCCCTGACGATATCCATCAGGTGGCGGCAGGAAAGGGTCACCGCCCCTTCCTCCTGCACCTCCGCCGGGAAGATGCCGCGGATTCCTATTTCAAGGTCGGTCGCAAAGACGACGATGGTGTCCTTCCGCGCCTCCAGCAGTATGTTTGAAAGGATGGGCATGGTGCTCTTCCGCCCTGCAACGCTGTGAAACTGCTGGAGTGCCTTAACCAGTTCTTCCTGAGCTATTCGTATCTTCATGATGACTCCCCGGGGATTATATCTCTCGCGGTATTATTATGATTCTTTTCGTAAAAGGTCTATGAGGGTGTCGATCTCGGCGGCAAACCCTCCGCCTTGACCTTTCCTCTCTTCTATCTGTTTGCACGCATGGATTACGGTGCTGTGGTCACGGTTTCCAAAGAACCTCCCGATATCGGGAAACGACATATTCGCCAGCTGGCGGCACAGGTACATGCCGACCTGCCGTGGCTTGGCAATGCTGTTGGTCCTTCTCTTCGAGCGAATGTCGGCTATCTTTATCCCGTAATAGTCGGAGATCATCTTTAACACCGCATCAGGTGTAATGAGTTTTTCCTTTTCTCCCAGGGTATCCCGCAGAATGTCCCTGGCAAGAGCTGTCGTTATTTCGCTGCCGGTAAGGGATGAATAGGCGAGAAGCCTTGTCAGCGAACCCTCCAGCTCTCTGACGTTGGAGTGAATTTTTGACGCAATAAAAAGCGATACCTCCCGAGGAATGGTCTTGCCTTCCTGTTCGGCCTTCTTTTCAAGGATGGCGATCTTGGTTTCGAGGTCGGGGGCCTGTATATCGGCGATAAGTCCCCAGCTGAAGCGGGACCGCAGTCTGTCCTCGATCATGTTGATGTCCTTGGGAAACCGGTCGCTGGTTATGACGATCTGCTTCTTTGCCTCAAAGAGGGTATTGAAGGTATGGAAAAACTCCTCCTCGGTCCGCTCCTTGCCCGCAATAAACTGTATATCGTCGATAAGAAGGACGTCAACCCCGCGGTAGCGCTCCCTGAATTCGGTCATCTTGCTATACCTGAGGCTGTTGATCATTTCATTGGTAAACTGCTCGGCAGAGGCATAGGTCATTTTTGCCGATGGGTTTTTCACTTTAACGGTGTGTCCTATGGCCTTGAGCAAGTGGGTTTTACCGAGGCCAACGCCGCCGTAGATGAAGAGAGGGTTATAAGAGGAGGCGGGTCTTTCAGCAACGGCTATGGAAGCGGCATGGGCAAACTGGTTGGAGGAGCCGACGATGAAGTTGTCGAAGGTATACCGAGTATCTATTTCATCGTATTCCTTCTTTTTAGCGGTTGTCCTGGGTTGATCCGTCGCCGCGGTTTCCTTCATTATTGCCAAAGATTCCTTTGGCACTGATTTGGAAACGATAAAACTGACCTCTATATCCCTTTTCTTGGTCACCTCTTTCAGTGACGACTCGATAAGTCCCAGATACTTGTCCTGGAGCCACTCTACACAGAAGTTGTTGGGGACTTCTATCCTGAAGTCCGACTCGTTCAACCCAACCCCTTTTGTAGCCTCGAACCACGTCTTGTAGTTCTGCTCCGTAATATTGCCCTTTATGAGCTCAAGACTCTGTTCCCAGATAGTCGTCGCCTTCATAAAATCGGTTTCCTGTTTTTTTACGGGGTATTACAAAAAGTCAATAGCACTATATTATAAACAGAGTTATCAACAGATGTGTATAATCCGATTTGTTTATATTTTTCAATAAAATACGCTACCTGAAAATCTTTTTAACATCATTTATTACAACTCTCTAAACTACCCTTTTTCGTCTATATTTTTCAGAGAGTTCCATTTATCCGGCCGAAACTTTCTATTACCTGCCATGAAGGCCCGAATAATAACCGTTTTAACTAATATATCCCTTATATACGACATCAAAAAACAGTACCGCCCCCAGGTTCAAAAATTCCTGAACGCGACGTAAGGCTCAGGGGAGGAGTTTTTTTGATAAGATATATCAGGTACTTTAATTTAGAGATCAGCAAGGAGTGAAGTACAACATCGACTCCAAAAAGGCAGAGAGACTATAGCAAGGGGGATGGCCCTCTATCAAGAGTTTTTTACCGGAAATCTTCACACAGGGTTTACCGGTCTCCCCACACCGGTAGTCGGATTTTCAACAACATACCAACAGTATGAAGGAGGGGTACCTTATTGATATCAAATACTAATAATACACCATCCACAGAGTTTACCCGCCTTACTATCGATTACTACGATATTCTGGATATAGTTTAGAAAGAGAAATTCAATAAACCTTTGGGGAACTCACAATATCCAGGTAACTTCCTTGACACATAAAAGAACCAAATGATAACATCCCCGCTCAAATCTTTGATTTATGGATAAAAAAAGATGACCACCGACTACAAATCCACACTGAACCTGCCCAACACACCGTTTCCCATGAAGGCGAGCCTTACCAGGCTTGAGCCTGACCTGCTTGAACGATGGCAGACTCAGAATATCTACCGACAAATCCAGGAGAAGAACAAAGGGAAGCAGTCGTATATCCTGCATGACGGCCCCCCTTATGCCAATGGCAATATCCATATTGGTCATGCGCTCAACAAGATACTAAAAGACATCATTGTAAAAGCCAGGTCGATGCAGGGGTACTACGCCCCTTACGTGCCGGGCTGGGACTGTCACGGTCTTCCTATAGAACATCAGGTGGATAAAAACCTTGGCGACAAGAAGTATGAAGTATCCAAGGAGGAAAAGAGAAAGCTCTGCCGGGAGTATGCCGGGAAGTTTATCGATATCCAGCGCGAAGAGTTCAAGAGGCTGGGAGTCTTTGGCGACTGGCAGCGCCCCTACCTTACCATGGACTATTCATACGAAGCGGCCATTGTTCGGGAGCTGGGGATATTTGCGAAGAACGGCAGCCTCTATAAGGGAAAGAAGCCTATCCACTGGTGTTCCTCATGCGAGACAGCCCTTGCCGAGGCTGAGGTTGAATATGCCGACAAGGAGTCACCCTCTGTCTATGTAAAGTTCCCTGTGGATAACCCGGGGGAGAAGTTTCCGGAGCTGGGGGGGAAACCGGTAAGCGTGGTGATCTGGACCACTACCCCATGGACGCTGCCTGCTAATCTTGCGGTATGTCTGCACCCTGATTTTGATTACTCCCTTATAGATACAGGCAACGGAGAAGTTTTAATCGTTGCATCGGAACTGGCCGAACAGTGTCTTTCGAAGTTCGGGATTACCGATAGCCCTACTTTAAAGACTGTAAGGGGCGGCGAGCTGGAAGGGATAAAGTGCCGCCATCCCTTTGTAGAGAGGAAGGTACCGATCATCCTTGGCGACCATGTCACGCTGGATGCGGGCACGGGATGTGTCCACACCGCACCGGGTCACGGACAGGAAGACTATGAGATAGGCCTGAAGTACAGTCTTGATATCTACAACCCCGTCAACAACCAGGGGAAGTTTACAGCCCAGGTCCCCGAGTTCGAGGGACAGTATGTCTTTAAGGCCAATGCCGGGATCATCGAGCTTCTTAAACAGAAAGGGGCGCTCCTTGCCGGGGAGAATATCAGGCATTCCTACCCCCATTGCTGGCGCTGCAAGAACCCTGTTATCTTCCGGGCGACGGAGCAGTGGTTCATCTCCATGGAGAAGAACGACCTTAAAAAGAAGGCACTGGAGTGGATAGACAAGGTACAGTGGATCCCTTCATGGGGCCGCGACAGGATACTGGGGATGATGGAAAACCGCCCCGACTGGTGTATATCGAGGCAGCGGTCCTGGGGAGTGCCGATTACTGTCTTCACCTGTACCAAGTGTTTTTACACCCTGAAGGACCAGAGCGTCATCAACCATGTGGCGGATTTGATGGAAAAAGAGGGGGCCGACGTCTGGTTTACCAAATCAGCATCAGAGCTCCTGCCAGCCGGCACTACCTGCCCCGTGTGTGACGCCACCGAGTTTACCAAGGACAACAACATCCTCGACGTCTGGTTTGATTCCGGTGCCTCCCAGGCGGCGGTGCTCAAGCAGCGCGAAGACCTCTCCTGGCCGGCTGACCTTTATCTCGAAGGGAGCGACCAGCATCGAGGATGGTTCAACTCATCCCTTATGGTATCGCTCAGCTCCACAGGCCAGGCGCCATTCAGAAGCGTTCTCACCCACGGCTTCGTCGTGGACGGCGCGGGGAAAAAGATGTCGAAGTCGCTGGGGAACGTTGTCACTCCGCAGGAGGTCATCAACCAGTTCGGCGCCGACATCCTGAGGCTCTGGGTGGCGGCCGAGGACTACCGCGACGACATCCGCATCTCGAAGGAGATACTGAACCAGCTCTCCGAGGCCTATCGGAAGATCCGCAACACCTGCCGCTATATCCTCGGAAACCTGTCGGACTTCGACCCGGCAAAAGACATCGTAGAAGACAAGGGCCTCTCCGAGCTCGACCTGTGGGCCATGGACCGGCTTCAGCAGCTCATCCAGAAGGTGGGCAAGGCCTACGACAACTTCGAGTTTCATGCGGTCTACCACGCCCTCAACAACTTCTGCTCAGTGGAGATGAGCGCCTTTTATCTCGATATACTCAAGGACCGCCTCTATACATCGGGGAAAAACTCCCCGGACCGCAAGGCTGCCCAGACCGTCATGTACCGCATCATCCACGCCATGACCCGACTGATGGCCCCGATCCTGTCGTTTACCGCTGAAGAGGTGTGGAGCTATCTGCCGGGGAATGCCGACACAGGGAGCGTCCATCTGGCCGACTTTCCGAAGGTGGAAGACAAATATGTCAACGAAGGGCTGCGAAACCGCTGGGACCGTATTCAGGCAGTACGGACGGCAGCGGCAAAGGTCCTCGAGGCGGCGCGGCGGGACAAGGTCATCGGCCATTCCCTCGATGCGAAGGTAGAGCTCTGTGCCGACGGCGGGCTCAAGGAGTTTCTGGCCCCCTATGCCGAGCGGCTGGCGGAGATATTCATCGTATCGTCTGTGGAGCTGAAGGGGCTTGAAGCTGCCCCTGAATCGGCGGTGGGCTCGGATGAAGTCGAGGGGTTGAAGATTGCCGTTTCGTCCGCCCCCGGCGCAAAATGCGAGCGGTGCTGGACCTACAGTGTCCTGGTGGGCAAGGACAGCGAGCATCCCTCCCTGTGCGGGCGCTGCAGCGCGGTGGTGCGCGAGACCGCGGTTGCCCCGCTTCCGGAGAGATAGTTGAAAGGTAAGGTAGCCGCCCTCCTGCTGACGGCGTTGCCGGTGGTGGTCCTGGACCAGGTGACCAAGATACTGGTCGACAGCACCATGATGCTGGGGCAGTCGATCACCATCCTTGAGAACTTCTTTCACCTTACCTATCTGCGGAACCGCGGGGCGGCCTTCAGCCTCTTTGCCGGGACTGCTGATAGCTTCCGTCTCCCCTTTCTCATCGGTGTCTCCCTGCTGGCCTTTGCCGTTCTTATCTACCTGTGGCGCCAGTTGAAAGACGATGAAACCCTGCTGGCCACGGCCTACGGACTGGTCATGGGCGGCGCTGTCGGCAACCTGATCGACCGGGTACGGCTCGGAGAGGTGATCGATTTTCTCGACGCCCACTGGTACAATGCTCACTGGCCGGCCTTCAACGTGGCCGATTCGGCGGTCTGTATCGGCGTGGCCCTCCTTTTCTGGGACGCCCTTTTTGGTAAAGGCAGGTTGAAGGCTGAAGGTTGAAGGCCGAAGGAAATGCTTTAAGGCTTTTACCTTCAGTCTTCAAGCTTCAGCCTGATCCCCTGGTTTATCCCCATGCTCTACCCCCGACAGTATGACGTAATCGTGGCAGGCGCAGGCCATGCGGGATGCGAGGCCGCCCTCGCCGCCGCCCGCATGGGGTGCGAAACCCTCGTCTTCAACATAACCCTCGACACCATCGCCCTCATGTCGTGCAACCCGGCCATCGGCGGGCTTGCCAAGAGCCACCTCGTCCGGGAGATCGACGCCCTTGGCGGCGAGATGGCGAGGAACATCGACAAGACCGGCATCCAGTTCCGCACCCTCAATACACGCAAGGGGCCTGCGGTGCAGGCGCTTCGGGTGCAGGCCGACAAGCAGGCCTACCGCCGTTCCATGAAGGCGGTGCTGGAGAAGCAGGAGCGGCTGGAGGTCAAGCAGGAGGTCGTCGAGCGGCTTGTCGTTGAAGACGGCCGCGTAGTGGGAGTGGAGAGCAACCTCGGCGTTGTCTATCACGCCAAGGCGGTCATCCTCACCACCGGCACCTTTCTCCGCGGGCTTATCCATATCGGACAGACCAACTTCAGCGCGGGGCGGGCGGGAGAGTTTGCCGCCATGGGGCTTTCGCCGTCACTGGAAGAACTGGGGTTCAGGCTGGGGAGGCTCAAGACCGGCACTCCGCCCCGGGTCAACGGCGCCACCATCGACTTCGACCGCACCACTGCCCAGCCCGGCGATGAGCCACCGCTTCCCTTCTCCTTCTCCACGGAGCGGATTGAATGCCGCCAGCTCCCCTGCTGGCTCACCTACACCAACGCCGAGACCCATCGCATCATCCGCGAAAACCTCGATCGGTCGCCCCTTTACGGCGGGGCCATCCAGGGGGTGGGGCCGCGCTACTGCCCCTCCATCGAGGACAAGGTGGTGCGCTTTGCCGACAAGGAGCGGCACCAGATATTCCTCGAACCGGAGGGGTACGATACGGAGGAGTACTACGTCAACGGTCTCTCCACCAGCCTCCCTTACGATGTTCAGCTGGCCATGCTGAGGACCATCCCCGGCATGGAAAAGGTGGAGATGATGCGCCCCGGCTACGCCATCGAGTATGACTTCGTCCCGCCGACCCAGCTTAAGCCGAGCCTCGAGACCAAACTGGTGGAAGGACTGTTTCACGCCGGACAGATCAACGGGACATCGGGATACGAAGAGGCGGCGGCCCAGGGGATCATGGCGGGGATCAACGCGGCGCTGCAGGTCCACGGCCGGGAGCCGCTGGTTCTCGACCGCTCCGAGGCCTACATTGGCGTGCTCATCGACGACCTGGTGACCAAGGGGACCAACGAGCCGTATAGGATGTTCACCTCCCGCGCCGAATACCGGCTGCTGCTTCGGCA